>CALCYA010000091.1 GCA_937906165.1 uncultured Bacteroidales bacterium
CTTTTCCTAAATCACTCAACTTTTTGCTTAGCCCCCAGACTTTGCCGGTGAGCCACTAATATTATCAAATTATAAGACAGAATTCATCAATTCTATCGGCTATAAAGACTGCAAGGATAAGATAGACATATTACAACAAAAGCGAGGCAATGATAGCCTCGCTTTTGTTGTAATATTAATATTATCTTACTCTCTGATTTCGGGAATGTTTGTATAGTCACCGCGGATTATCTGGAAATCGGGATGAACACCCATAAATGCATTCTCGGCAATCTCTGTATCTTCGGGGACGTAAGCAATCTTGAGGTTAGGACAATTCTCTACACCCCACGCCTCGATATTCTTTGTACCCGGAGCAACAATCAACGTCTCTACACCGTCATGTCTGTAAATAGTATTCTTATACATAGTCTCCATTGGCATAAGCTCGACACACTTCATTCCACCGGGGATATATGTCAACTGATACTCATTGCCATCCTTGCGGTACACTACACCAAGATAGCTTGCAAATGCCGTATTCTCCGGATCGATATAGATATACTCAAGGTTAGGAGCATTGTATGTAAGACCGACATAAGCCTCGCCAAGAGTCGTTATATTCTTACCGATATACATTTCCTTAATGTTCGGAGAAATTTCAACAGTGGGACTCAATGATGTTACACGATAGCCGTTTACACTGAAAGGAACCACAAAGACCTCTTCGTTGCTCTCGATCTTGCAAACATTCAGATTGTACTCGGTATAGTTGAACCACACGCCATCCTTTTTAGCAAGCACCACATCAAATGAAGATGGCAATAGGTTTGGATATGCAGTATGAAGCCTCATTACGTAGCTTCCGTTATTGGTCGGGTCGCTGACATACCATTTGCCGTCGCAATATACATAGTTCCATGCATGTCCACCGATAGGATTCAGGATTCCGTTGCACACGAATGCCGGAATATCGATACTATGGAGCATTATGAACAACAGGTTGGAATATCCCTGACAAATACCTTTTCTATTAATGAACACAGGATACGGGTCATTGTCACCATACTCATACTTGATGTTCTGTACTACCCATTTGAAACATTTGTCGTACTTTTCCTTTTCGGTTGTAAGGCCGGCTGTCAGTTCTTCGGTAAAAGCCTGGATCTCGGCATACTGCTCATCTGTTATGTTAGCACGGCCGAGTGTATCTGTCATCTCCTTGATATAATCGGCAGGAACGGCTTCCAAAAGTTTACGGGCCTTCAAACCGGGGGAAGTGCTGTTGCTGAACACCTCTGACCCGTCATCCTCAGGAAAGAGCGAACGGGTAGGCTCCTCCGGAACAAGTTCTTCCGATGGGGTCTGGAACATGGTCTCATCTTCGCTGCACGAAGCAAAGGCCAATGCAGCAGCGACAAAAGATAATAGTAAAAATTTCTTCTTCATAGTTCTATTTATTTTAATATCCATTTATTCAATGCTTTGTTGTACCTCATCAACACTCTCAATCTGGGATATACTATTGATGACCTCCTGGAGTTCATCCGATGAATGCACCTTGAACTCAAGTGTACATTTGACTATCTGGTCATCGGTCTTTGAGGTTATGTGTGTGAGAGAAAGCTCCATCTTATTGGTAATACAATCAATGATATCCACCAGCAGATGGTAGCGGTCGACTGCGACAATATCCACACGCACAGGATAGAGGAACTCCTTATCCTCTTCAAAATCCACGGCAACAATGTCATCGCCACGCTGCGATGCAAGCCTTATGGCAACCTTACAGTCGCGGCGGTGCAAAGTGATGTTACCATCGGCATCCTTGAAACCGATAACCTCGTCACCGGGCAACGGACGACATTGTTCACAGCGCTCATACTCGAGCTTACGCTGTTTGTTGAGGGCGCTGTTTATATGAGACTTGGCCTTGAATGTGGATACATAGTTTAGCCAGTCTTTCATTGGAGAAACTGAATCGCTGCAACCTATCTGCACAACATCGCCACTTTCAAGTTCTGTCTTTACCGACGAGAGAAGACCGTTTATGCGGGCATACTGTGCGTGTGCACCCACCTCGCTGTGTATTTCATAAGCGAAATCAAGTGCCGTGGCACCTTTAGGCAGAATCACGCCCTTACCCTCAGGGGTATATGCGATTATGTCATCGTTGTAGAAAGAAGATGTGACACCGTCCATGTACTCCACCTCCTTACCACGGGTGGCAATCTCCTGAAGGACATGCTTGAATTTCTCGAGCCAGTTGGTGATATTCGTTTCGGTGCTCTCGGCAATACATCCGTATTGCGACTTGCGTATCATGCGCTCCGAAGAAATATGGACCTCTTCCCAAGTACCTTGTGGGGTGAGCAGCTTGACATGATAGCTCTGATAACCGTTCTCCTTTGGTGAATCGATATAGTTCGCTACACTACCGGGTTTTTCCTTGAAGCGGTCGGTAAGGATTGAATATATCTTGAGACTCATATCCTTCTCGGAGTAGTCATGGGTATTCGGATAGATTATGCGGATGTAATATTTGCCTTCAATATGATTGAAATCGCATCCACGGCCATGCATCTTACGCCATGCGTTATAAGGGCCACGGGAGTATATCTCGGTACGGGCCATAAGGATATCATTGTTCTCGAGCAGGCGTTCAATCTCGAACATGAAGGACTTGAGACCTTGCTCACGCTCCTTGAGTTCCTTGTTGAGTTCGCTTTCCAAGAATGCATATTCACGCGGACAACGGTAACGGAAAGAGAGATTCTCCAGTTCGCGTTTGATATAATACAGTCCCAAACGATGTGCAAGAGGTGCATAGAAGTAGTCGGTCTCGCCGGCAATCTTCATCTGCTTGTCTGGACGCATACTGTTTAGAGTACGCATATTGTGCAAACGGTCAGAGAGTTTTATAAGCAAGGCACGGATATCGTAATGGAGCGAGTTCAGCATCTGCTTGTAGTTGTCAATCTGGCTCGAAGAAGTAGAGTTGTTCTTTTTCTTCTTCTTTGTAACCACGTCAACAAGAAAGGCCACATCACTGCCGAAACGCTCTGTTATGTCCTCGACCGTATATGAGGTATCCTCGACAACATCATGGAGAAATGCCGCAATGATGGGATTAGCACCCAAACGCAGTTCCTCGGCAACAATCTTGGCGACAGCCACCGGATGCATTATATACGGTTCACCTGACTTGCGGCGCTGTTCCATATGGGCCTCACGTGCCAACTGGTAGGCATCGCTTATCCTTGCAATGTCTTCGGCCGACAAGCGACGTGCAAGACGTCCAAGTAGTTCTTCTACCTCATGGTCAATCTTCTTGTATTCCATAGCTCTCTGCTTTATTTATATTGCACAAGATGCAAATTTGGCGAAAAAACCGCAAATAACAAATAAAAATGCACTTTTATTACAAACAAACATCCGTTACGGATGCATTGGAAGCTAAAAAGGCATTTCACACATCCAAAGGGTGTCTTATTAAAAGATTTTCATCGGACAGTTGTGAAAATAGAGCCGTTTATTACCCGAAAATTCGGTATAATTAACTAACTTTGCAAAGTTTGTACGGAACCGCAACAGGCCGTATGATGTAATAACCGAAAAAACAGACAATAAATATGATAGCACAAATCAATCAGTTGCTCGAAGAAATCAAGGGCACAACAGCAACAAACGCCGAGGAACTTGAGGCGCTCCGCCTCAAATACTTGAGCAAGAAAGGTATAATCAACGGACTCATGGCACAGTTCCGCGAAGTTCCGGCCGAGCAGAAACGCGAGGTAGGTGTAAGAATCAACGAACTTAAGAACGCCGTTCAGGACCACTTCAACGCACTCAAGGAGCAGTTGGAGAACAAGGAGGAGGAGCAGTGCGAAATCGACCTCACACGCCCTTCCTACCCCACTACATTGGGTACACGCCACCCGCTCTCGATTGTCAAGAATGAGATTGTAGACATCTTCGCACGTCTTGGATTCTCAATCGCCAACGGCGTTGAGGTTGAGGACGACTGGCATGTATTCTCTTCAATGAACTTCGCCGAGGATCACCCGGCACGCGACATGCAGGACACATTCTTCATTGAGGCACACCCTGACATCATCCTGCGCACACACACCAGTAGCGTGCAGAGCCGCGTGATGGAGACAACCCAGCCCCCTATCCGCATCATTGCCCCGGGCCGTGTATACCGCAACGAGGCTATCAGTTACCGTGCACACTGTTTCTTCCATCAGCTTGAGGGTCTTTATATCGACAAGAACGTATCGTTCACCGACCTCAAGCAGGTGCTCCTGCTTTTTGCACAGGAGATGTTCGGCAAGGACACGAAGATACGTCTGCGTCCCTCTTACTTCCCGTTCACCGAGCCCAGCGCCGAGATGGACATCAGCTGTAATATCTGTGGCGGCAAAGGCTGTCCTTTCTGCAAACACACCGGCTGGGTTGAGATTCTCGGTTGCGGCATGGTAGACCCCAACGTACTCGAACTCTGCGGTATCGACAGCAAGGAGTATTCCGGTTACGCATTCGGCATGGGTATCGAGCGTATCACAAATCTCAAGTATCAGGTCAAGGACCTCCGTCTATTCAGCGAGAATGATGTAAGGTTCCTAAAGCTTTTCGAGAGCGCCAACTAAAAGATTTATACACAAAAAAATAGGAGTCACGCCACGTGACTCCTATTTTTTTGTCTTTTAAAACCTATTACTTATCGCTACCGATAACCTTCCAGATACCTGCTGCAAGCAGAGCACCAACAAAAGGACCTACGATAAATATCCACAACTGCTCAAGAGCGGCACCACCCTGGAAAAGAGCTGGACCGATTGAACGTGCAGGGTTAACAGATGTACCTGTGTAACGGATACAAACAAGGTGAACAAGCACCAAAGAGAGACCGATAGCAAGACCTGCAAGGTTGCCGGCACCCTTCTTGCTGTCAGTAGTACCCAATACAACAAGAACAAAAATCATAGTGAACACGATCTCTGCTACAAGACCACCGGTGATGCTCACGCCAGACTGGCAAGCATTGGCACCTGTACCTACGATAGCCTCACCACTTGTAGAAGTGCAGAGATAGAGGATTGCAGCACCTGCAATGGCACCGATAACCTGGAAGAGCATGTACATAGCAGCACCCTTGGCGCCCATACGGCCGCTTACCCATACACCGAGAGTGATAGCGGGGTTGATGTGGCAACCGCTGATACCGCCGATGGCATATGCCATAGCAACAACAGAAAGACCGAACGCAAGAGATGTACCTACTACAGTAGATGCAAATGCAGGATCAGCCGAATTACAACCAAGGCTGACGGCAGCACCGCAACCCATAAGCACCAGCACCATTGTGCCGACTGCTTCAGCAAGATACTTTTTCATAATAATAGTGTTTTAAGGTTTATAAATCATTATTCGGTTATGCACCCAATGATGCAAACGTACAAAATAGAATCAAGATACGGAAATTTTGTCAAACTTTTTTAATCCCGAACCATAAAAACGGTATAATCAGACAATAAATAGCAATTCCCTGTATTTTGGCAAAGTCCACAGTTCATTATCTACGACAAGCTCAAGATTATCGATGTGTGAGCGAATCTCCTCGAGCATGGGAGCCACTGTGTCGTGATATGCGATAGCCTTCTCGCGTTCACTGGCAATGCGGTTCGCGACCTTACGGCGCTCGACGAGCTCTGTCACCAGACGGCGTATCTCGGCAACGTGTGCTGCCATCTGCTTTACAAGTTCGATATTCTCGGCCGACAGACGGTCACCCTCTTCCTTACCTATGACCTGTTCCATTTTTATGACATTGTCAAGAAGCGAGCTCTGGTACTTTGTTGCCGTGGGGACAATATGGTTCAGCGCGAGGTCACCGAGGACACGCGCCTCAATCTGTATTTTCTTCGTATACATCTCCCACTTGATCTCGTTACGGGCACGGAGCTCTGTCTCGGTCATCACCTCCATGCGACGGAACATATCCACGCTCTCCTTGTCGAGATAACGGTCAAATACGATGGGGGCACTTGCCTCACAGTCAAGACCACGCTTGGCTGCCTCGCGACGCCACTCGTCACTGTAGCCATTGCCGTCGAAACGGACCGGTTTGCTATACCTTATATATTTACGTATAACCTTGACAAGAGCATCCTCTTTTGCCACACCACTATCAATGAGAGCATCGACCTCACTCTTGAAGATAGTCAACTGCTCGGCCATTGCAGTGTTCAGGGCAATCATTGCCGACGCACAATTGGCCTCGGAACCTACGCCACGGAACTCGAAACGGTTACCGGTAAAGGCAAACGGAGATGTTCGGTTACGGTCGGTATTGTCTATCATCAGTTCAGGAATAGCAGGGATATTCAGGCGCAGCTCGCGCTTGCTGAGAATCCTCACGACATCGTCGGTTGTCTCCATGTGGTCAAGCACCGAAGAAAGATGCGAGCCAAGGAAACTCGAGATAATTGCGGGAGGCGCCTCGGCAGCCCCCAGACGGTGGGCATTGGCGGCAGACATGATGCTCGCCTTCAACAGACCATTGTGACGGTATATTGCTGCAAGGGTATTTACGACGAATGTTATGAAACGGAGATTATCCTTGTCGTTCTTTCCTGGAGCCATCAGAAGGACACCGGTATCGGTACCCAAAGACCAGTTGTTATGTTTACCGGAACCGTTGACACCTTTGAAGGGTTTCTCGTGAAGCAGCACACGGAAGCCGTGGCGGCGTGCCACCTCCTTCATAAGTGCCATAATAAGCATATTGTGGTCTACAGCAAGGTTGCACTCCTCATAAATGGGCGCAAGCTCGAACTGATTGGGGGCTGCCTCGTTGTGGCAGGTCTTTGCCGGTATACCCAATTTGAGAGCTTCAATCTCAAGTTCCTTCATGAAAGCTGCAACACGCTTTGGAATAGAACCGAAATAATGATCCTCGAGTTGCTGGTTCTTCGCACTGTCGTGTCCCATGAGTGTCCGCCCTGTGAGCAGAAGATCAGGACGTGCAAGCAGCATACCCTCGTCGACAAGGAAATACTCCTGCTCCCAGCCAAGATAGGTGGTCACCTTCTTCACGTTCTTGTCAAAATAACGGCACACGTCGGTCGCGGCCTTGTCGACTGCACGTAACGACTTCAAAAGCGGTGCTTTGTAGTCAAGTGCCTCGCCTGTATAAGAGATGAACACCGTGGGGACACAAAGGGTGTCATCCATAAGGAACGCAGGTGATGTGGGATCCCAGGCACTGTAGCCACGTGCCTCGAACGTGCTTCGTATACCGCCGTTGGGGAATGATGAAGCATCGGGCTCCTGCTGCACAAGCAACTTGCCGGAGAACTCCTCAAGCACACCACCCTTGCCGTTATGCTCCACAAAAGCATCGTGCTTCTCGGCTGTAGTCTCGGTAAGCGGATGGAACCAGTGGGTATAGTGTGTGGCGCCGTTCTCTACCGCCCAGCGCTTCATGCCCTCGGCAACACTGTCTGCAATAGAACTGTCAAGCGGTGCATCATTGTCGATTACATCCACAAGCTTGCTGTATACATCCTTCGGCAGGTACTTGAACATTTTCTCGCGGTTGAACACCTTCATCGCAAAATACTCCGACGGACGTACGTCGCAGCCAGGGACCTCTACAGCCTTCTTTGCGAACGCTGCGGAAACTACTTCGAATCTCAGTTTTGACATATTATTATATATGTGTGTTCATATCAGGCAGACACGACTTCGTGTTTTATCGGTCATTCTGACACATCGACACGAAATCGTACAAATCTGCATTTCGGTTACTTTTTGTAAAAACAAATAATATCTGCAAATATAACAGCATACAGCTATACTACAAAGATTTTTTGAAAAAAGGAGCTTATTTTCGAGCAAAGAGCCGGAAATCGATAGAACTTTTTAAAAAAAGGAAGTATTTTTCAAGAACAAAAGAGATAAAATGCAGACACAAATCAAAACAAGGATGAAAGCGCCATATCTAACATTATGTCAACGTTCAGCACAAAAAAAGGGGCAATCATTTACACAAAGTCAAAATCACATTTCCTCACCTCGGAGCAAAGAAGTCATTCACGCCCATCATGAAGCAATATTTTCGTAAAAAAATGATAAAAAAATATTCAGCCATACAATTATTTAAATAACTTTGTAGGGAAATGCGGTTTACAGGCAATCTGTGACTACAGAAGAACCTTATGGTCAATAAAGGGAAAACACAATAACACTAACCAAAAATATTATGCTTAAGCAAATCATCAACGGCAAAATCCTTACCCCACAAGGTTGGTTGAAGGATGGTTCAGTTATCATTCGCGATAACAAGATTCTTGAAGTTACAAACTGCGACCTCGCTGTTATCGGTGCAGAAGTTGTTGACGCAAAGGGTATGTACGTAGTACCCGGTGGCGTTGAGATCCATATTCATGGTGGTGGCGGTTGCGACTTCATGGAGGGTACTGAAGAGGCTTTCCGCGGAGCAATCAAGGCTCACATGAAGCACGGTACAACAAGTATATTCCCCACTCTTTCATCATCCACAGTACCCATGATCGAGGCAGCAGCCGAGACTTGTACAAAGCTTATGGCTGAGCCAAACAGCCCTGTACTCGGTCTTCACCTCGAGGGTCACTACCTGAACATGGCTATGGCCGGTGGCCAGTTGCCCGAGAACATCAAGGATCCCGATCCAAACGAGTACATTCCTCTTGTAGAGAAATGGGATTGTATCAAGCGTTGGGATGCGGCTCCCGAGCTCCCCGGTGCAATGCAGTTCGGTAAGTATATCACATCAAAGGGCATCCTCGCGTCTGTAGCCCACACACAGGCAGAATATGACGACATCCATGCAGCACGCAAGAACGGCTACACCCACGCAACACACTTCTACAACGCGATGCCCGGTTTCCACAAGCGCCGCGAGTACAAGTACGAGGGTACTGTAGAGAGTATCTATCTGCACGAGGATATGACTGTTGAGGTTGTTGCCGACGGTATCCACGTTCCACCGACAATCTTGCGTCTTGTACACCACATAAAGGGTGTCGAGCGTGCTTGCGTAATCACCGATGCTCTTGCTTGCGCCGCAAGTGACAGTACAACAGCATTCGACCCACGTGTAATCATCGAGGACGGTGTTTGCAAGCTTGCTGACCGCACCGCTCTTGCCGGTTCTGTCGCTACAATGGACCGCCTTATCCGCACTCTCGTCCAGAAGGCCGAGATTCCTTTGGAGGATGCTGTTCGCATGGCTTCTGAGACACCTTCAAAGATTATGAACGTATACGACCGTAAGGGTTCACTGCAGAAGGACAAGGATGCAGACATCATGATTCTTGACGACGATTTGAACGTACGCGCAGTATGGGCTATGGGTCAGCTTGTTGAGGGTACATACAATCTTTAAAAGGAAACACACTGAATAACAGCAAGGCTCCCGACAATCGGGGGCCTTGTTTTATATACTACCGTCAGCTCTAAAAATCATTAACTATATTAAAAATATCAAAACAGAGAGAAGAAGTAAGGATATTATTGATTAATTTTGCGTTATGATATATACATATGCACTACAACTTTCCGGAAAGATGACAGTTTTCCGCCACATACAGCATATGTAAACTAATAATGACAACAGAAATGAACAATAATACAGAAAACAAGAATCCCCTACTGACGCCATTCGGCACACCTTATGGCGCTGTGCCTTATGACCGCATAACGCTTGACCACTATGTCCCTGCGGTAGCGGATTGCATAAAAAAGGAAGAATCCGTAATTGAGAATATCTGTAGCAACAGCCAGAAGGCAACATTCGAGAATACCATTGCTCCGCTCGATTATGCGGGGACAGAACTGAGTATTGTGGTGTGCGCATTCAATGCGCTCATCAATGCAAGAAGCTACGATGAAATCCTGACCGTTGAGGAGCAGATACAACAGATGTGCACCGTACACCAGAACAACATATCACTCAACGAAAGGCTTTTTGCACGTATAAAAGAGGTCTATGAGGCCGACAACAGCCACCTGAACACAGCACAGAAGAGATTGCTTGAGCAAACATATCTGATGTTCGTGCGTGGAGGAGCAAACCTCAAAGGCAAAGAGCGTGACACATATCGCGAACTTACAGAAAAGCTCACTGCCCTGTCGCTCAAGTTCCAGGAGAACAGCATAAAGGACACCGACGGGTTCACACTATGCATCACCGACAGCAATGACCTTGAGGGATTGCCCGAAGATGTTATAGAGTCGGCCGCCAACCTTGCGAAGGAGAGCGGCAAAGAGGGATGGATATTCACACTGCACCGTCCCAGCTACCTCCCGTTCATAACATTCTGCCGCAACCGTGAATTGAGGCGTCAGATGTATATGGCATACAACACAATAGGTGCAAAAGGCAACGCATACGACAATCGGGCGATTGTGACCGAGATTGTAAACAAACGTCTTGAATTGGCCCGTCTGCTTGGCTACAGCACATACAGCGACTACGTCCTGGCAGAGCGCATGGCACAGAACACCGATGCCGTATTCTCGATGCTTGGCAAACTCACATGGTCGTATCTGCCTGCAGCACGCAAGGAGATGACTGAGATTGAGGATTATGCACGCCAATGCGAGGGTGAGGATTTCGATTTCCAGCGCTGGGACTTTGCCTACTATTCCGAAAAGCTCAAGGAAAAGAAGTATGACCTCAACGACGAGATGATACGTCCCTACTTCGAGCTTAACCAGGCAATCTACGGAGCGTTCTATCTTGCCACACGCCTTTACGGCATCACATTCAAGCAGAACCACGACATCCCGGTATTCAACCCCGATGTAAAGGTGTGGGAAGTGTATGACTATGACGGACGATACATCGCACTGCTCTATTGCGATTTCTACGCACGTAAAGGCAAGCACGCAGGTGCATGGATGGACTCTATCAAGCCGCAATACAAGGACAATAACGGAACCGACCATCGCCCGCACATCACATTGTCCACAAACTACCGCAAACCCATGCCGGGCAAGCCGACACTGTTGAACCATGACGAGTTCAACACTTTGATGCACGAGTTCGGTCACTGCCTGCACGGCATACTCTCCGATGTCACCTATCCAGGACAATGCAGTCCCAATGTATTGTGGGATTTTGTTGAGTTGCCATCGCAGATAATGGAGAATTTCGCTACCGAGGAGGAGTTCCTGGAGCACTTCGCCTTCCACCACAAGACAGGAGACAGCATGCCTAAGGATACTCTGCAGAAGATAAAGGAAGCACAAACCTATAAGGCAGCATACCAGTGTGTCCGTCAAGTGGGACTGGGACTCATCGACCAGGCTTGGCATAACATTTCGGAGCCATTTGCCGGTGACGTACTCGAGTATGAACAGTCGGTAACGGCAGCATTGAGGGTTATGCCTGTAATAAAAGAGACCGGCATAACTCCGCAGTTCGGGCATATCATGTCGGGCGGTTATGCAGCAGGATACTACAGCTACAAATGGGCCGAGGTACTTGATGCTGATGCATTCTCAAGATTCAAGGAAGAGGGTATCATGAACATGAAGACAGCCCAGTCGTTCCGTGACAACATACTCTCAAAGGGTGACAGCGAACACCCGATGGAGCTATATGTCCGTTTCCGCGGCCGTAAGCCACAGATTGAGCCACTGCTCGAACGTGATGGAATCAAGACCATATGTAAACATTTATAATGTATTGGACAATGAAAACGTTTGCAAAAAGGACAAAGAGAACTATCTTTGCAGTCATGCTGATGCTGGTTGCCGTTGCCTGCACACAGGACGATGACATAAAGGATATATTCGAGGAGCGCGAATGGACACTTTCGTATGTACAGGAAGGGAATGTAAAGCGCTTCAGCGACAGCAATAAAAGGTACAATGTACAGTTCATTGACAACAGTTTCAACGCCACAACGCCCGGTGGTGCCACAATAAGCGGCAAGTGGGAGGCCGACGGCGACAGCCGCAAGTTCCACTGCTGGGGCATACAGACAACCGGCAGTTTCAAGAGCGACACCATTGCCCAGAAAATGTTGCAGATATTTACCGATGCCACAGAATATGACGGAGACACACATTGGCTACAGATAAAACAACACAAGAACGTATTCATGCAGTTCTACAGCAAATGATCACTATGGAAAACAAAGATAAGAAACAACACGAGCTCGACCTTCGTTATATGCGTATGGCAAACATCTGGGCCGAGAATTCATACTGCGAGCGCCGCAAGGTGGGAGCACTCATCGTAAAGGACAAGATGATAATCTCCGACGGCTACAACGGCACCCCATCGGGGTTTGAGAATGTTTGCGAGAACGAGGAAGGTTTCACAAAGCCTTACGTTCTTCACGCTGAGGCAAATGCAATAACAAAGATTGCCCGCTCCAATAACAACAGCAACGGCGCAACGATGTACGTAACGGCATCGCCATGCATCGAGTGTGCCAAGCTCATCATCCAATCGGGCATCAGGCGTGTGGTATACGGCGAGAAATACCGCCTCACCGACGGCATCGACCTGCTTGAGAGAGCCGGCATAGAGACCGTTTACCTTGAGTTCAACAAATAACCCGCACTAAATGAAAAAAGCATTACCGTTTCTGGTTGTGCTCATCCTTTTATTAGGGTTCTTCATAGGCCAGAACTTTACCAAAAAGGAGAGTGGCATAACAACAATCATATTCAATAACGACAATAAACTCTCACAGATATTCGACATAATCGGAAGCGAGTATGTCGACAAGGCCGATATCGACTCTATCATAGAGCGCAGTATCCCCAAAGTGCTTGAGGAACTTGATCCACACAGCACATATATTCCCAAGGACGAGGTTGAGGAAATGACATCCGACCTTCAGAGCAGCTTCAGCGGAATAGGTATACGTTTTACCATTCAGGAAGATACTATCGACATCAGCGAAGTCATCCGCGGTGGTCCATCGGAAGAGGCCGGAGTGCTTGCCGGCGACAGGATCATCACCATCAATGACTCGCTCTTTGTCGGCAAGGATGTATGTACCAATCAGGCTGCCATGAAAAAGCTCAAAGGCCCAAAAGGCAGCTTTGTAAAATTAGGGTTGCAGCGCTTTGGCGAGGAAGAGCTTGTTGAGGTGAAGATAAGACGCGATGACATTGAGGTAAAGAGCATTGAGACCGCATACCTCCTGAACAGTAAATGGGGATATATAATGATAGAGCGCTTTGCCGAGAACACCTTTGCCGAGTTCATAAAGGCAATGATTGAACTTGCCAACCAGAGAGCGCAAGGTTACATCATTGACCTCAGGGGCAACGGAGGCGGTTACCTTGGAGTTGCACTTGAGATGGCAAACCAGTTCCTCGGTGAGGATGAGGTCATCGTATACACCGAAGGTGCGAACATAAATAAAGAGATTGAGAGAGCAAACGGTTACGGATACTTCCAGGATGTACCGCTTGTGATACTCGTTGACGAGACTTCGGCATCGGCAAGCGAGATTATGGCAGGAACCATCCAGGACAATGACCGCGGAACAGTCATAGGACGCAGGACATTCGGCAAGGGACTTGTCCAGAAGCAGATTAACCTTAACGACGGTTCTATGATGCGACTGACAATAGCACGCTACCACACCCCATCGGGCCGCTGCATACAGAAGCCCTACACGAAAGGTGACGGCGAGAGCTACGCAATGGACCTTATAGACCGCTACAACCGTGGAGAGTTCTTCTCACAGGACAGCATACACCAGAACGAGGAACTCATCTTCAAGACCAAGAACGGACGTACAGTATATGGAGGCGGCGGTATAATGCCCGACATCTTCGTGGCGAGCGACACAACCCATGTCAACGAATATGCAAAGGCTCTTTTCACCAACGGATTGATTGCACAATATACATTGAACTATTGCAAAGCAAACAGACAGTCATTGAAAGAATACCAGACATACGAGGAGTTGGTAACATACATGGATAGACAACCGATGCTTGAAGGACTCATTAGTTTTGCAAAGAGAAAAGATATCACACCTAATGGAAATGAGTTAGCAGAATCAAGAGAAGTGCTCACACGCTCGATATACTCCAATATAATCTACCACATGTTGGGTATGATGGAGCATATAAAGTTCGTGAACCTTAAGGATTCAACCGTTCTCAAGGCTGTTGAGATACTTGAAAGCGGTAAAGCATTCCCGGAGATTGAAGGATAATACAACAAATCCATCAGGTTTTTGTCAAAACAACAGTTGGATTAAAAAGAATTGTTGTATCTTCGCACAAGAATTCCAACGCGGTAGTAGCTCAGTTGGTAGAGCATCAGCTTCCCAAGCTGAGGGTCGCGGGTTCGAACCCCGTTTACCGCTCTTAATCAAGAATGGCAGCCACAAGGGTTGCCATTTTTGATTAAAAAGGTTCGAAGACGCGACCCAATATAAAAGGAAAAGCGGGTTCACCTGCAAACTATAGGGGGGGGAATATCTTTTTAACACAGACAAAACATTAAACAATCTATTATATTCTTTT
>CALCYA010000092.1 GCA_937906165.1 uncultured Bacteroidales bacterium
TGTAATTAAGAGGAGCTGTCACGGAGTGACTGAGGAGCTAAAACTATAACTTTAATCTTAACCCCACCTTGCGGATTTGAATAGCGCCATTAAAGACTTAAGGACTCAAAACTATTGTCTCCCTGTATTAGGGAGACGAGCAACGAAGTTGCGGAGAGGGTCGAATTAGCCGTTTGAATAGCTCGCATTATAGACCCTAAAGACCTTATAACTTTGGTGTCAAACACAAACAGCTGCTCCCCTTGTTTGTAATCAAGGGGAGCTCCGCGAAGCGGTGAGGGGCTAAATGTGTATCAGCTTTGCGAAGCAGTGCGGTGAGGGGCTAATTAAACGTTAACCCCACTTCGTGGGCTTGAGCCTGCTCCCGCTCGTTGCAAGAGCTCAAGCATGCTTGGCTCTTACTTGCTTACCCGCAGCCTTAAACGTTATACCACCTCCTCGCCATGGAAGGCGTTGAAGCGGTCGGTCTTGTCTGTGTCCTCGTCGCAGTAGAAGATAAGGGCCTTCATGGCCTGGGCGCTGTGTGTGGAGTCATTCTTGAAAATGCCTGAAACGATGGCAAAGAACTCCTGCTCCTGCTCGGCTGTCAGTCCTTGGCCGTCCCTGAACAGATGGGCCAGTGTGGTGAAGCCGCAGTAACGGTAGAGTTCCCCGCTGCTATGAGCCCACTTGAGTGCCTTCGCAGTGGCGTCCGGCAGCTTGCACAGCACTTTATGCGCCAGATGGTCGGCGTTTTCGCGGTAACGACATTCGCCAATCCATGCCTCGGCAAGCTCCTGATAACTCTCCTCGGGGAGCAGGAAGATGGCAAGCAGCTTGCTTTCGCGTATGTTCTCTTTCCACAGCTCTTTGGCAAGGTCTGTATCCACGGGGAATTTGGCTGCAATCTCCTTCAGGTGGGGAATGTCTACGCCAAAAATGATGTTATAGTTCATTCCCAACTTGCGTTGTTGTGCCGAGGTCACTCCGTTCATGAACAGGCGGAGCTCCTTCTTTATGTTTCTTATGGTTTCCCGTGTATCTTCCATTGTGTAAGAGCTGTAAAAAATCTCTCCGGGTACCCCCGGAGAGTGTAGGATATGCGGTTCAATTATTTTATTTCGGTATGTCTTTTCCTGTATCCGTTGGGTGTCTCGCCCATGATACGGTAGAACGATGCGTAGAACGACTGGCGGTTTGCAAAGCCCACGAGAGAACCTATCTCTTCGATGGTGAGCCCCATATATCTCTTGTCGGTCATGCGGTGCAACGCCTCTTTCACGCGGTACTCATTGATGAGACACGAGAAGTTGGTGTTGAAACGTGAGTTTATGACTGCCGAGATGTATCTTGTGTTGGTGCCGAGCTCCTGTGCCAGCTCCTTTGCCGAGAAGTCCTTGTCGCGGTATCTCTTTTGGATGACAACGATGTTCAAAATCTTCTCGTATAGCTCATCTGCAAGTTCAGCGCGGATAAGCGAACGGTATGCAGCGTTCTTGTCCTGCTTTTCTCTGATGTTGTAAGGTTTAGTTGATTTTGTCATGACTACTGTTTTCCAATGTGCTCCCAAAAGTAACAAATTAAAAAGAGTCCGCCCAACAAAAAGAGGATTTTTTCTGTGTAATTTTTGACAAATCGTTAAAACAATAGTATTCTTTCGTAGAAAAGGTACTTTGGCGCACGAATCGTTGTTCTATTGGCTTGACATATTGCTATTGTGTCATAATTTATATTTCTGTTTCAGCGCCGTTGCTCTTTTGCGGCAAGCCTCGGCTTCTTTTTTGTTACCCAGCTTCTCGTACAGTATGGCCCTGAGCGTGTAATACTCCCCGTTGTCAGGCCATAGCTTTATAGCCTCGTCATTGTCCAGCAGGGCAAGTTCGTATAGGCCCATTTCGCGCTCAATGTCGCTGCGCACGATGTAGAGTGTCGGGTTTTGCGGCTGTTCCTCTATCATCAGCCCTATGAGGGCAAGCGCCTCGTTGAACATCTCCTTCTTCTGGTACACCTGTACAAGCCCCAGCTTGGCATTGGTGTTCTCCGGCTCAAGTGTCATCGCTTTCACAAACCCCTCTTTTGCCTTGTCATATTCACCCTTTAGCATGTAGGCCTGTGCGCTAATCAATAATGCTGCACTGTTGTCCGGGTGCTGCTTCATAATGCCGTTGCAGTCCTCAATGGCCTTGTCATATCGTTCCAGTCGCAGGTATGCGTTTGCCCGCTGGAACAGCAGAGCCGTCTCGCCCGGCTCCAGTTCAAGGGCTTTGGTGTAGCTGTCTACAGCTCTTTCTGTTGCGCCCGTCATCAGTTGAGAGTAAGCAAGGTTTACAAGAGTCTTGAACCTTGCAGCCTCACCGGCAAGCGGTAAAGCCCGCTCAAAAACCTTGGCGGCCTGCGCGAACTCCTTCGCGTCGACAAGCCTTACACCCTCTTTATAAAGAGTGTTGTAGTCCTGCGCAAGTCCCAGAAAAGTATATAATGACAATATGAAAGTCAATAGATGTCTCATAGCAAATAATTCTTAAACCAGACGCTAAGATAGCTCATTTATTCCAAGAGCCCGTCATTTGACTGCAAACTTTAAAACAAAATAACAGTTTTTGCAAGTTTTGTTTCGAAATAGCATTAAGATTGCGAAGAAAATGATTATCTTCGCACCAGATTTGCCACACGGCAGCAAAATGCCTTAGTAGTTCAATGGATAGAATAAATCTCTCCTAAAGATTAGATTCGGGTTCGATTCCCGACTGAGGTACAAGAGGGTGACCCTGAAGTAAAACGGGCCTCCCTCTTTTTTTTGTTTAAAATTTTCGCAGGCCTTTTCGGACTCTGTACTCGCAGCCTTCAACGTTCATCGTTCATCGTTAAACGCTCCTCGTTAATCGTTATTTCACACATTTTGTTACTCGTTTGTTACCCGTTTTTGGCAGTTTTGTTACCCGTTTTTTATCCTTGAGTTTTCATTGAAGCCTCACTTTGGTAGCTTGTGCATCGCTTTTTGTGATAAATTGCCCAAAA
>CALCYA010000093.1 GCA_937906165.1 uncultured Bacteroidales bacterium
CGGCATTGTCGAACCCTCCGGATTTCGTCGCTGCGCTCTGTCGGGATGACACCATAGTAGTAGATATTTGTATCAATGGACAACTCCTATATTATTGCTATTGATAATGCTACATAATGACAGAAGAGGTCGACACCTGTCGACCTCTTCTGTCATTATGTAGTCCCTTTATCTTAACCTTGTAAGCACTGTCTCATACTCCCCATCCCACAAAACCATACGCCTGCCGTGTATTTCCACGTCGTAATAGAAGGCATCGTCATAGAAGTTCGAGTACAGCAAAAGACGCCCCAGGTCAATGTCATAATATCCGCCGTCTACCTCCGAGTTATATCTTCCGTAGATATCCTCATAGATGTACAGATAGGTCCATTTGCCGTCAGGAGTAAAATTATAGGTCACCTCTTCATAGAGATCACGGTCCTCGTAGTACCAATACCAGCTACCGACAATAGCATCTTTCAGTCTCCAATCATCATTCTCGCACGATGTCAGGCCAAGAGCCATGACAAGTACAAATGACAATATTGTTTTTTCAACAAAAGTCTTCATCTTTATTGTTTTTAATCATTATGGTTGCGAATATACAACAAAAAGGCAAATAATAATAACCATATCCAAAAAATGACAGAAGTCCACGTGAATCACGTGGACTTCCGCTATAATCAATGATGATGGTTATTACATCATACCGCCCATGCCGCCCATACCTGGGGCACCCATTGGCATCTCGGGCTTATCCTCTTTCTTCTCAACGATCACGCACTCTGTTGTGAGGAACATACCTGCAATTGAGGCAGCGTTCTCAAGAGCAACACGTGTAACCTTGGCAGGGTCGACAACGCCTGCTGCGAAGAGGTTCTCATATACGTCGGCACGGGCATTGTAACCATAGTCACCCTTACCCTCGCGCACCTTCTGTACAACCACTGCGCCCTCCTTGCCTGCGTTGGCAACAATCTGACGAAGAGGCTCCTCGATAGCACGCTTTACGATGGCAACACCGGTCTTCTCGTCAGCATTAACAGTCTCAATGCCCTCGAGGCTCTCGATAGCGCGGATGTAAGCGACACCGCCACCGGGAACAATACCCTCCTCGATAGCCGCACGTGTAGCGCAGAGAGCATCATCAACGCGATCCTTCTTCTCCTTCATCTCAACCTCGGAAGCAGCACCTACATAAAGCACTGCCACACCGCCGGCGAGCTTTGCAAGACGCTCCTGGAGCTTCTCCTTGTCATAGTCGCTCTTTGTTGTGGCAATCTGAGCCTTGATCTGAGCCACACGCTGTGCGATAGCCTCCTTGTTGCCGTTGCCGTCAACGATGGTTGTGTTGTCCTTGCTTACAGTGATCTTGCCGCAAGTACCCAACATCTCAAGAGTAGCCTGCTCGAGCTTGATACCCTTCTCCTCGCTGATTACGATACCACCTGTCAGTGTTGCGATATCCTCAAGCATATCCTTGCGACGGTCGCCGAAGCCAGGAGCCTTCACAGCACATATCTTGAGCTGTGTGCGCAGGCGGTTTACAACAAGTGTTGTAAGAGCCTCGCTCTCCACATCCTCGGCAATGATAAGCAATGGACGGCCTGTCTGTACGGCAGGTTCCAGAATGGGGAGCATATCCTTGAGGTTTGTGATCTTCTTGTCATAGATGAGCACGTATGGGTTCTCCATCTCACACTCCATCTTCTCGGTATCGGTGATGAAGTAAGCCGACAGATAACCGCGGTCGAACTGCATACCCTCTACAACGCCTATTGTGGTGTCGCGGCTCTTTGCCTCCTCAATGGTGATAACACCGTCCTTTGACACCTTGCGCATAGCGTCAGCGATGAGCTTGCCTATCTCGGCATCATTGTTGGCAGAGATTGAAGCAACCTGCTCAATCTTGTCATAGTCGGCGCCGACCTCCTCGCTCTGGGCCTTGATAGACTCCACAACCTTTGTCACAGCCTTGTCGATACCGCGTTTCAGATCCATAGGGTTAGCGCCTGCTGTAACATTCTTGAGTCCCTCGGTGATGATTGCCTGTGCAAGCAGAGTAGCTGTTGTTGTACCGTCACCTGCATCGTCATTGGTCTTTGAAGCAACAGACTTCACAAGCTGTGCACCTGTGTTCATGTAAGCATCGGCAAGCTCAATCTCCTTTGCTACAGACACACCGTCCTTTGTGATGTGTGGAGCACCGAACTTTTTCTCTATGATAACATTGCGGCCTTTAGGACCGAGTGTAACCTTCACTGCATTAGCGAGCTCGTCAACGCCCTTCTTGAGCTGGTCGCGAGCATCCATATTGAAAAGAATCTCTTTTGCCATAATATTTAAAACTACTTGAAAGTTCTTTGATTATTATTAAATAAATGTAATATTCCTGATGTGATTGTCATTCTGAACGCAGTGAAGAATCTTATACTTAACAGATACTCCGCTTTGTTAAGTATGACAAAGCCAAAGATGTTACTTATCCCAAAACAGCAAGGACATCGCTCTGACGCATAATCAGATACTTCTCGCCCTCATGCTCAATCTCTGTGCCGGCATACTTGCCATAGAGCACCTGGTCACCTACTGCAATAACCATCTCCTCGTCCTTTGTACCGCCACCTACGGCAACAACCTTGCCCTGCAGTGGTTTCTCCTTTGCTGTGTCAGGAATGATGATACCGCCGATTGTCTTCTCTTCTGCAGGCTGAGGCAATATGAGCACTCTGTCTGCCAATGGTTTAATGTTCATAGTTATCTGTTTTTAATGTTCTTTTAATCAATTCGGGCGCCGCTGTAAATGTGCGCACATTATTATTATAACCAAAAGTGTGCCAAAAAGGTTCGGCAACGCAATGCGCGACAAAAATAGCAAAGATTCCGCCACAACAGAAACAAAATGCGACATTTTGACAGAATGCATCTGTATAAATGGTGAAAAGCGCCCTGTTCCTATTGCCGTGTGGCAAAAAATTCATATAATTGCAGATTATATGCCCACAAAAAGCGCATCACAAGCAAAGACTATGAAAAAGAAGATACTCGACAAGTCAAAAGAGATTATAAGGATGTTCAACATATTGAGTGACGACAGGGAGATAGGAGGTAACCTGTTCCTGTGGTCATTCATCAAGCTGTTCACAAGCCACAGCAGACTCAAGCAGGCATCGGCAGCACTTACTTATCATACACTTTTTGCCATTGTGCCCGTAATGGCACTGCTTGTTGCAGTTGCAAAGGTATTGGGATACGGCGACGCCTTCCGTGAACAGGTCGACAATTTCTTCGCAGGCCAGGAGGGCATTTCGCAATACCTGCTTTCCTTTGCCGACAGTTACCTTAGCAATGCACAGATGAACTACTGGCTGGGCGCAGGAGTGGGTCTTGTACTGCTCATATACTCGCTGTTCTCTATTTTCCAGACCATCGACAGCTCTTTCAACTCACTATGGAACCTGCCGGCACACAGCCTCAAGAAACAGCTCGAGGTATTTGTATTCATCCTCATGGTACCTTTTGTGGGAATCATCGCCCTTGCCCTATGGCTGAGCATATCGTCATTCTTTGCCAGCGACGGCATATTCCATGAGCTTAATGTGCTCATACTCACCTCGTGCCTGTATGTAGCCGTGATGTTCCTTGCCTACAAGTTCATCCCCAACACAAAAGTAGACACAAAGTATGCGTTGAGGTCGGCAATAGCCTGCGGAATAACATTCGGTGTAGTGCAGTACTTCGGTTTCATGATCATGGGTATGTTCAGTAGCTACCGTAACATCTACGGCGACCTTGCAAGCCTTATGCTCTTTATCCTGTGGATATACTTCGCCTGGACAATATGCCTTGCCGGCTCACGCTGGAACCACCTTCTGCAGGAAGGTATGAGGCTTGATATGGAAAACAAGTTCAAGATGGTGAGCAGCAACTACCGCAAGTTCATCACAGTGCTGCTCATAGCCAACGCCTGCAAGCTCAACAGCCTTTTCGGCAAGTTCCTGCAGCAGGACATCGTAACAGTGATGCACAACAAGTACAACCTCCCGGCACATATAACAGTGGGGCTACTGGAGGAACTGGCCTACAAGGGACTTTTATATGAAGAGGAGTATGCCGACGGTGTATACCATTTCAACGAGCCGCTTGCAGATTACAGCATAGCCACCATACTTGAGAAACTCGACCATTGCGGCGACAACAGCCACGCGATGCAGATGACCTCCGATGCCCACATGATAGGCAAGGAGGCCGACCTTTGGCAATATATCAACGAAGGCAAATGCGACAACAGCAGCGTGCTCGACCTGCCATTAAGCCACTTCCCTGAATAGCTCCCGCGGGGCTCGCTATTGACTGCAAGGTCTAAAGGGTATATAGGGTTGCGCGTCCTCTAAAGACCCTAAAGACTTTAAAGACCCCAAGGGCCCTAAGGAATTCAAGGAAAAAGACAAAAAAATTGGCAATAATATAGGAGTTGTCCATTGATACAAATATCTACTGCGATGGTGTCAT
>CALCYA010000094.1 GCA_937906165.1 uncultured Bacteroidales bacterium
AAAAGAATATAAGAGATTGTTTAATGTTTTGTCTGTGTTAAAAAGATATTCCCCCCTTTAGTTTGCAGGTGAACCAATATAACAGGAAAGCTGCTCCACTGGCAAAACAATGGGGGAATGCCTCACGGCACTCCCCCACATCTATTAAGTAAGTAATTAATTATTCTGCAACTGCTGGTGTAGATTCTTCTGTTGCAACAGCGGCCTCAGCTACAGGAGCGTCAGCCTTCTTTGTTGAACGGCGACGACGTGTCTTCTTAGCCTGTGTCTTGGCCATGTTCTCATTGTAGTCAACGAGCTCGATGAAACACATCTGGGCTGCGTCACCCAAACGTGTACCCAACTTGATTATACGTGTGTAACCGCCTGGGCGCTCAGCAACCTTTACCGAGATCTCCTTGAAGAGCTCTGTAACGGCCTCCTTGCTCTGGAGGTAGCTGAATACTACACGACGAGAGTTGGTTGTATCGTCCTTTGACTTTGTAATGAGCGGCTCAACGAACTTCTTCAGCTCTCTTGCCTTTGCGAGGGTCGTAGTGATTCTTTTGTGCATGATCAAAGAAACAGCCATGTTTGAAAGCATAGCCTTTCTGTGAGATGCAGTACGGCCCAAATGATTAAAAGATTTCTTATGTCTCATAATTATTCTTTGTCTAATTTATATTTTGAAATATCTGTTCCAAACGAAAGATTCAGACTCTCGAGCAAATCATCAAGCTCAGTGAGCGATTTCTTACCGAAGTTGCGGAACTTGAGAAGGTCGGTCTTGTTGTACTGAACGAGCTGGCCGAGTGTCTCAACATCAGCAGCCTTCAAACAGTTGAGGGCACGTACTGAAAGGTTGAGGTCAACAAGCTTGCTCTTCAGCAACTGACGCATGTGCAGTACCTCCTCATCGAACTCCTCATTGCCGTCGATGTCAGAAGACTCGATAGCGATCTTCTCGTCAGAGAACAACATGAAGTGATAGATAAGGATTTTTGCAGCCTCCTTAAGAGCCTCCTTCGGGTGTATGGAACCGTCTGTTGTAATCTCAATAACCAAGCGGTCATAGTCGGTCTTCTGCTCTACGCGGAATGGCTCACGCTGGTAGTTGACATTACGAATAGGAGTGTATATCGAGTCGATTGGAATCATAGTGGGTTCTGTACAGAACTCTCTGTTCTCATCAGCAGGAACATAACCGCGTCCCTTGTTGATGCTGATCTCAATCTGCATTTTAGCCGACTCGTCGAGATGGCAAATGACTAACTCGGGATTTAACACTTCAAATCCTGTTAAATACTTACCAATCTCACCTGCAGTGAACACCTCGGTATTCTCTACATTGATTGAGACTTTCTCGGTTTCGAATTCCTCTACGATTCTTTTGAATCTTACCTTCTTAAGGTTGAGAATTATGTTGGTAACATCCTCCTTGACACCTGGAACTGTTGCGAACTCGTGCTCGACACCGGCAATCTTGATGCAATTGATTGCGAAGCCTTCCAAAGAAGACAGCAAGATGCGACGGAGTGCGTTGCCCACGGTTGTTGCGAAACCAGGCTCCAAAGGACGGAACTCGAACTTGCCATAGAAGTCGGTTGCCTCCAACATTACCACCTTGTCGGGTTTTTGAAATGTTAATATCGCCATTATCAAATATTAATTTTTGCTATACAACTCAACGATTAACTGCTCCTTGATGTTCTCGGGGATCTCTGAACGCTCAGGTACACTCAAGAACTTACCTGCCATCTCTGACTCATTCCACTCCAACCAAGGATACTTGCTGTGGTTGAGACCTGCCAATGAGTTCTGGATAACCTCAAGAGACTTAGAACGCTCGCGTACACCGATTACCTGACCAGGCTTGATGTGACGTGAAGGAATGTTACAAACCTTACCGTCAACGAGAATGTGGCAGTGGCTTACCAACTGACGTGCAGCTGCACGAGTAGGAGCGATACCCAAACGATAAACGATGTTGTCCAAGCGAGACTCAAGGTTCTGCAAGAGAACCTCACCGGTAATACCGGGAGCCGAGTCAGCCTTCTTGAATGTATTACGGAACTGCTTCTCCAATACTCCGTATGTATATTTTGCTTTCTGCTTCTCTGCAAGCATGACACCATACTCCGAAGACTTGCGGCGACGGTTGTTACCGTGCTGGCCGGGAGCATAGTTCTTCTTAGAAAGCACTTTGTCTGCGCCAAAGATAGGCTCGCCGAAACGACGTGCTATCTTGCTTTTAGGTCCTGTATATCTAGCCATTTTAAACTTCTTAAATAAAAATTATACTCTTCTTCTCTTTGGAGGACGGCATCCGTTGTGTGGCAATGGTGTTACGTCTATGATCTCTGTAACCTCGATACCTGCATTGTGTACAGTGCGGATTGCAGACTCACGACCGTTACCAGGTCCCTTAACATATGCCTTAACCTTGCGCAAGCCAAGATCGAAAGCGATCTTAGAGCAAGCCTCTGCTGCCATCTGAGCTGCATAAGGAGTGTTCTTCTTAGAACCTCTGAAGCCCATCTTACCTGCAGATGACCAAGAGATAACCTGTCCCTCATCATTTGCCAAACATACGATGATGTTGTTGAATGATGAATGAACGTGAAGCTGTCCATTGGCTCCAACCTTTACATTTCTTTTCTTTGTTGCAACTGTTTTCTTTGCCATATTACTTACCTATTATTTTGTAGCTTTTTTCTTGTTAGCAACTGTCTTCTTACGTCCCTTGCGTGTACGAGCGTTGTTCTTTGTGCTCTGACCACGAACCGGCAAACCGTTACGATGACGAATGCCACGATAGCAACCGATATCCATCAGACGCTTGATGTTAAGCTGAATCTCTGAACGGAGGTCACCCTCTACTTTGTACTCTGCACCAATAACCTCACGGACTTTTGCTGCCATATCATCGGTCCAATCCTGAACCTTGATGTCACGGTCAACACCTGCCTTGTCAAGGATCTTGGCTGCACTGCTGCGTCCGATACCATAGATGTATGTCAACGCAATCTCTCCTCTTTTATTCTGAGGAATATCTACACCAACTATTCTTATAGCCATATACGAATATATTTTTAATTACTACTTTAATTACCCCTGACGCAGTTTGAACTTGGGATTCTTCTTGTTAATCAAATACAAACGACCGTTTCTGCGAACGATTTTGCAGTCTGGGGTGCGTTTCTTAATAGATGCTTTAACTTTCATAATATATTGTTTTTTATTTATATCGGAATACGATTCTACCTTTAGTCAAATCATAAGGTGACATCTCTATTCTTACTTTGTCACCAGGCAGTATCTTAATGTAGTGCATTCTCATCTTACCCGAAATGTGGGCAATCACCTCATGACCGTTCTGGAGTTCAACCCTGAACATCGCATTTGACAATGCCTCTACAATAGTACCGTCTTGCTCAATAGCATTTTGTTTAGCCATATCAATAACCTTTCTTTCTTAAAACTTCTTCTACAAACTCGAACGATGATAATATATCGGCACCGTTTTTACCGACCGCTACAGTATGCTCGAAATGCGCCGCGTTCTTCCTGTCACGCGTCCTTACCGTCCAACCGTCACGCTCCATAAATATCTGACGTTTACCGAGCGTAATCATCGGCTCTATGGCAATACACATTCCCTGTCGCAACTGAAGGCCGTTACCGCGGCGTCCATAGTTGGGTACCTCGGGAGCCTCGTGCATATTGCGACCGATACCGTGGCCTACAAATTCACGCACGACACCGTAACCGTTCTGCTCGCAGTGTGTCTGCACAGCATTGCCGATATCTCCTAAACGGCGTCCGTGAACTGCATTTTCAATACCTTTGTAAAGAGACTCCTCTGTAACACGGAGCAACTTCTTAGTCTCCTCATCGACCTCACCTACACAAAAGGTGTAGCAAGAATCTCCACAGAACCCGTCAAGCAATGTTCCACAGTCGACCGACACAATATCGCCCTCCTTAAGAGGAACATCATTTGGAATTCCGTGCACTACAACATCGTTCACCGATGCACAGATAGAACCCGGGAACGGAACTCCCTCATGATTGGGATAACCCTTGAATGTGGGAATCGCCCCGTTATCGCGGATAAACTCCTCGGCAACCCTGTCGAGCTGCTTTGTTGTCACTCCCGGCTCTATTATCTTAGCTACTTCGGCAAGCGCCTTGCCTACAAGCAGATTTGCCTGCCGAAGTAGTTCAATCTCTTCTGATGTCTTAAGAAATATCATTTCTAAGCTCAAACAAATTATCCTACACGACCCTTGATTCGACCTGAGCTCAACAAGCCATCATAGTGTCTCATCAAAAGGTGGCTCTCAACCTGCTGGAGTGTGTCAAGGACAACACCTACAAGAATGAGGAGCGATGTACCTCCGAAGAAACTTGCGAAGCCCTGCTGAACACCGAACATTCCAGCAAATGCGGGAAGAATTGCGATGAGCGCCAAGAAAAGCGCACCAGGAAGGGTCAAGCGTGTCATAATCGTATCAATATATTCTGCTGTGGGTTTGCCCGGCTTGATACCTGGGATAAATCCATTGTTACGCTTCATGTCCTCAGCCATCTGAACAGGGTTGATTGTGATAGCTGTGTAGAAGAATGTAAACAATATGATAAGTGATGCAAATATCAAGTTATACAACCAGCTTGTGTAGTCGCCAAGGAGCATCATGAACTTTGAAGGCTCCTCTGAACCGTAACCGAAGATTGCGATGGGGATGAACATGATTGCCTGAGCAAAGATGATCGGCATCACATTGGCAGCATTTACCTTAAGAGGCAGATACTGACGCGCACCGGAAACAGTAGCACCACCGGCTGACTGCTTTGCATACTGCACGGGAACCTTACGGGTACCGCGCAACAACGCAACAGCTGCACACATTACCAGAATCAGGAATACAACCTCGACAAGGAGTGCAATGACACCACCACCGGCAGCACCCTCAGTTCTTGAGAAGAACTCCTGGAGGAAAGACTCAGGCAGACGTGCAATGATACCGATCATAATGATCAATGAGATACCGTTGCCAAGGCCCTTGTCTGTGATACGCTCACCCAACCAGAGGATGAACATACTACCTGCAGCAAGGATGATGGTTGATGTCACCATGAAAACTCCCATATCTACAGCCGGAGATATTGCACCGCCAGCTGTATATCTCAAGTTAGCCAGATAAGAGGGAGCCTGCAAGAGAAGGATCAGTATAGTCAAGTAACGAGTATACTGGTTCATCTTGCGGCGACCGCTCTCGCCCTCGCGCTGCATCTTCTGGAAATAAGGTACAGCGATAGAGAGCAACTGGATAACGATAGATGCCGAGATGTAGGGCATAATACCCAGGGCAAAGATTGATGCATTAGAGAATGCACCACCCGAGAACATATCAAGCAGAGACATCAAACCTTCACTCGTTTGATTTTTAAGATTTGCAAGTGCCGATGTGTCGATACCTGGAAGAACAACGAAAGAACCGAAACGGTAGATTGCCACAAAAAGCAATGTGATACCGATGCGGACCCTGAGGTCTTCTACTTTCCAGATGTTCTTTATTGTCTGGACGAATTTATGGTTTGATTGTTTATTTGCCATTTTTTAAAGCTTTACTACTGTTCCACCTGCAGCCTCAATAGCCTCAACAGCCTTCTGAGAGAAAGCGTGAGCCTCTACTGTCAACTTGGCAGTCAATGTGCCGTTAGCAAGAATCTTAACCAACTGGTTTGAAGATACGAAGCCGGCAGCAACAAGTGCCTGAATGTTGATAGTCTCCAAAGACTTGCTCTCGGCAAGAGCCTGGAGAGTAGAGAGGTTGATAGCCTTGTACTCTACACGATTGATATTTTTGAAGCCGTACTTAGGTACACGACGTTGCAAAGGCATCTGACCACCCTCGAAACCGATCTTCTTGCTGTAGCCGGAACGAGACTTAGCACCCTTGTGACCACGAGTAGAAGTACCACCTCTACCAGATCCGGTACCACGACCAATTCTTTTGCGTGCCTTGACAGCGCCCTCGGCAGGCTTAAGATTATTTAATTTCATAGTCAAATTCTTTTTTAAATTAATTACTCTTCAACAATGGCAACCAAATGCTGAACCTTCCTAATCATTCCGCGGATAGAGGCGTTATCAGGACGCTCAACAACCTTATTCATCTTTGTAAGGCCAAGAGCATCAAGAGTAAGCTTCTGAGTCTTAGGAGCACCAATGCGACTTTTTACCTGTTTGATTTTAATTGTAGCCATAGTAAACCTCCTTATCCGTTAAATACCTTACTCATACTAACACCTCTGTTCTGTGCTACCATGCGTGCGTCACGCATCTCGCTCAGGGCTGCAATTGTAGCCTTAACCAAGTTGTGTGGGTTAGAAGAACCCTTAGACTTAGCCAAAACGTCAGTAATACCTACACTCTCAAGAACGGCACGCATCGCACCACCGGCAACTACTCCGGTACCGTGTGAAGCAGGCTTGATGAAAACCTCTGCACCACCGAAGTGAGCTGACTGCTCGTGAGGAACAGTTCCCTTGAGCACGGGTACGCGAACCAAGTTCTTCTTAGCTGCCTCTACGCCCTTGGCAATAGCTGCAGTTACCTCGCTTGCCTTACCAAGACCGTAACCGATGATGCCATTCTCGTTACCTACAACAACAATTGCAGAGAAGCTGAATGTACGACCACCCTTAGTAACCTTAGTTACACGGTTGATAGCAACCAATCTATCTTTCAATTCAACGTCGTTTGCGACTTTTACTCTATTATTAACTGCCATATTCATTAGAATTTAAGACCTCCATTACGTGCAGCATCAGCCACTTCCTTAACTCTTCCGTGGTAGAGGTAACCGTTACGGTCGAAAACAACTGCTGTGATACCAGCCTCGATTGCCTTCTTTGCGATCATCTCACCTACCTTAGCAGCCTGCTCCTTCTTGGGCATTGCCTCAAGACCGAGAGAAGATGCTGCAGCCAATGTGCGACCTGTCTGGTCATTAATTATCTGAACATAGATCTGCTTGTTGCTGCGGAAAACGCTCATACGAGGACGCTCGGCAACACCTGAAATCTTGTTGCGCACTCTATATTTAATCTTGGTACGTCTTTCTATTTTTGTTGTCATATGCTTACAGTTTTACTAAATTATTTCGCACCTGCTGACTTACCAGACTTGCGGCGAATAACCTCACCAACAAACTTAACACCCTTACCCTTATATGGCTCTGGCTTGCGGAACGAGCGGATCTTGGCACAAATAAGACCAAGAAGCTCCTTATTGCAAGACTCCAGGATGATAAGAGGGTTCTTATTTCTCTCAGACTTAGTCTCAATCTTAACCTCTGCAGGGAACTGCATGTAGATTGGGTGAGTAAAACCAAGCAACAACTCGATAGCATTGTTAGGTTTATCGTTCACACGATAACCAACACCAACAAGCTCAAGCTCTTTGCGGAAACCGGCAGAAACACCGATAACCATATTATTGATGAGCGCGCGGTAGAGACCGTGATAAGCGTGCTGCTGCTTTGTAGCCTCAGCATAAGTTTCACAATCAGCGTACTTCACTGTGAGGGTACCATCCTCAACTGCAATAGCGATAGATGGATCTACCTTCTGTGAGAGCTCACCTTTAGGACCTTTTACAGTAATTACGTTCTCGTCACTAACAGCAACGGTAACGCCAGCGGGAATACTAATGGGTAATTTACCAATTCTAGACATTGCTCAATCCTCCTTATTAGTAGACATAGCAGAGAACCTCACCACCGATCTTCTCAGTAGCTGCCTCCTTGTCTGTCATTACACCTTTGGATGTCGACAAAATAGCGATACCCAATCCATTGATCACTCTGGGCATATCTTTGTATCCCGTATAACGACGCAAACCTGGTGAAGAAACGCGAACAAGGTTCTTGATAGCGTTCACTTTGTTAACAGCGTCGTACTTCAAGGCAATCTTGATTGTGCCTTGTGGGCCATCCTCAACAAACTTGTAGTTCAAGATGTAACCCTTCTCAAAAAGAATCTTGGTGATTTCCTTCTTGAGGTTAGAGGCAGGAACTTCAACCACTCTGTGCTTAGCTTGAATGGCATTTCTCAACCTCGTCAAATAATCTGCAATAGGATCTGTCATAAAAATTAATTTTAAATTGATCAGGACTTCCCTGACAATATTTATATTAAACACTCAAAAAATTACCAGCTTGCTTTTCTTACACCTGGGATAAGACCCTGTGATGCCATCTCACGGAACTGAATACGAGAGATACCGAAAAGGCGGATGTAACCCTTTGGACGACCTGTCAGCTTGCAACGGTTGTGCAGGCGGATAGGGTTAGAGTTCAAAGGCAAATCCTGCAACTTGCGTGCTGCCTCGTAAGCCTCCTCAGGAGAACCTGTGTTGATGATCTTCTTAAGAGCCTCACGCTTTGCAGCGTATTTCTTGGCCAATTTTGCACGCTTTACCTCACGTGCTTTCATTGATTCTTTTGCCATAGTCTACTTATGAATTTTTAGCATTTTTAAAAGGCAAACCAAACTCCTTCAACAGAGCATAACCCTCTTCGTCAGTCTTGGCAGTTGTCACGAATGTGATGTTCATACCGTTCAGACGCATGATGTTGTCGATATTGATCTCAGGGAAGATAATCTGCTCCTTGATACCCAAAGAGTAGTTACCGCTACCGTCGAACTTGCTCTCGATACCCTTGAAGTCACGGATACGTGGAAGAGCAACGCGCACCAGACGCTCGAGGAACTCGTACATGCGCTCACGACGCAGAGTTACCATAACGCCGATAGGCATCTTCTTACGCAACTTGAAGTTAGAGATATCCTTGCGAGAAACAGTAGCAACGGCCTTCTGACCTGTGATAGCTGTTACCTCGTTGATAGCGACATCAATGATCTTCTTATCCTGAGTAGCCGCGCCGAGACCCTCGTTGATGACGATCTTCTTGAGCACGGGCACCTGCATTGCTGATGAATAGTTGAACTGCTTCATCAAAGCCGGAGCAATACGCTCGGCATATTCTTTTTTAAGGCTAGCTGTATTACTCATTATCAAATCTCCTCTCCTGATTTTTTAGCATAACGAACCTTCTTTCCCTCAGCATTCACCTTGCGGCCGATGCGTGTAGCCTTACCTGACTTTGGATCAACCAAGTTGAGGTTAGACACGTGGATTGAAGCCTCCTGTTTTACAATACCTCCCTGGGGGTTCTTTGCGTTAGGCTTCGTGCTCTTAGAAACCATGTTAACGCCCTCTACGATGGCACGGTCCTTCTGCACGAGAACCTGCAAAACCTTACCGGTCTTGCCCTTGTCCTCGCCAGCGTTTACGATGACCATATCACCTTTTTTGATATGTAATTTCTTCATTACTTCAAACTTTTAAAAATTAAAGTACCTCTGGTGCCAATGACACAACCTTAGTATAATCAGTAGCACGAAGCTCACGCGCTACAGGACCGAAGATACGGCTGCCACGCATTTCACCGGCATTGTTAAGCAGAATGCAGGCGTTGTCGTCGAAACGGATGTAAGAACCGTCCTGACGGCGAACCTCTTTCTTAGTACGAACAATAAGAGCCTTTGAAACGACTCCCTTCTTCAGATCGCTTGAGGGGATAACGCTCTTCACAGAGACTACGATCACATCCCCGACAGAAGCATAGCGGCGACGTGTACCACCGAGTACACGGATACAGAGAGCCTCCTTGGCACCGCTATTATCACATACTGTAAGTCTTGATTCTACCTGTATCATAATTACTTAACTTTTTCGATGATTTCAACTAATCTCCATCTCTTGGTCTTGCTCAAGGGACGTGTCTCCATAATGCGAACTGTATCGCCTATAGAGCACTCCTGCTTCTCATCGTGTACGTGATATTTCTTTGTTCTGCTCACGAATTTACCATAGATGGGGTGCTTCTCTTTAAACTTTGCAGCAACGGTGATTGTCTTCTCCATCTTATTGCTGAGAACCACACCGGTACGCTCTTTTCTCAAATTTCTCATAAGTCTTATTTATTTATTTAATTCGCGAGAGCGCAACTCACCCTTCATGCGCGCGATGTCGCGACGCAACTGCTTCAACGACTCAGGGTTCTCCAATGGTGAAATTGCGTGATTCAACTTCATCTGGGCATAACGAGTAACATCAGCCTCAACTCTTTCCTTAAGCTCTGCTGTAGAAAGCTCTCTAATTTCTGCTATTTTCATAATTATGCCTTATTATAATCGTAATCGCGTCTAACAATAAACTTAGTAGTAACAGGCAGCTTCTGAGCAGCGAGACGCAAAGCCTCCTTTGCTACATCGAATGAAACGCCCTCAATCTCGATAAGGATACGACCCGGTGTAACGGGGAATACAAAGCCCTCTGGATCACCCTTACCCTTACCCATACGTACGTCGGCAGGCTTACGAGTGATTGGTTTATCGGGGAAAACACGGAGCCAAACCTGACCCTGGCGCTGCATGTAGCGTGTAACCGCAATACGAGCAGCCTCAATCTGGCGGCCATTCAACCATTTGTACTGCAGACACTTGATTCCGAAAGAACCGAATGCGAGCTGGTTACCGCGAGTTGCGAAACCTTTCTGCACACCGTGCTGCACTCTTCTATATTTTGTCTTTTTAGGCTGTAACATAATTCTTGAAATTCAATTCGTTAGCGATTGTTGTTTTTCTTACGTTTGAAGTTTCTTCCGCCAGCCTGGTTGTTGTTGAAACCGCTCTCCTTGCTCTGTGTAAAGTTAGGAGCCAAGTCTCTCTTACCATAAACCTCGCCACGGCAAATCCAAACCTTGATACCAAGGATACCAACCTTTGTCAAAGCCTCTGCCTGGCAGTAGTCGATATCAGCACGGAATGTGTGCAGTGGAGTACGACCCTCCTTGTACATCTCTGAACGAGCCATCTCGGCACCGTTCAAGCGGCCTGAAATCTGGATCTTGATACCCTCAGCACCCATGCGCATTGTGTTAGCAATAGCGGTCTTGATTGCGCGACGGTATGCGATCTTACCCTCTACCTGACGTGCGATGCTGTTAGCAACGATAGTAGCGTCAAGCTCAAGTTTCTTAACTTCAAAAATATTAATCTGTATCTCCTTGTCAGTGATCTTCTTCAACTCCTCCTTCAATTTGTCAACCTCCTGACCACCCTTACCGATGATGATACCGGGCTTAGCGGTACAAACGGTAATTGTAACAAGCTTCAAAGTACGCTCGATGACAATCTTAGAAACGCTAGCCTTAGCCAGACGTACATTAAGGTATTTTCTGATCTTTGAATCTTCAACCAATTCGTCACCGTAGTTCTTACCACCGTACCAGTTGGAATCCCATCCTCTGATGATACCTAATCGATTACTAATTGGATTAACCTTCTGTCCCATTGCTTTCTACTTTTTTATTGTCATTACTTACTTTAGTGTCCACGTAGATTGTAACGTGGTTGGAACGCTTACGGATTCTGTATCCGCGACCCTGAGGTGCAGGGCGCATACGATAAAGTGTGCGTGCCTCATCTACAAAGATCTGTGAGATGTACAGCTCGCCATTCTCGGCCTTGCGCTCGTTCTTCTGCTCCCAGTTAGCGATAGCAGAACGCAACAGTTTCTCAACGTTGTAAGAAGCGGCCTTTGTCGAGAATCTCAAGACACCGAGTGCACGACCTACCTCCATACCACGAACCATATCAGCGACCAGGCGCATCTTGCGTGGAGAAGATGGGATATCGTTTGCACTGGCGAAATAAAGGCTCTTGCGTGCCTCTTTTCTCTTGTCAGCAGCTAGTTTTTTTCTTGCTCCCATTATATTATCTTATTTTATTCTGTTTTATAATACCTGTTTATTTCTTACGGTTACCAGAGTGACCACGGAAAGTACGTGTAGGAGCGAACTCGCCCAACTTGTGACCTACCATGTTTTCTGTAACGTAAACAGGGATGAATTTATTACCGTTATGAACAGCTATAGTGTGTCCCACAAAATCGGGAGAAATCATAGAAGCACGAGCCCAAGACTTGATGACCGATTTCTTACCGCTCTCGTTCATGGCAAGCACTTTGCTCTCCAACTTTACATTGATATATGGACCTTTTTTTAATGAACGACTCATATTATTTCAAAAATTTCCTTATTATTACTTCTTTCTTCTCTCAATAATGTACTTTGAAGACTGCTTCTTAGGTGCACGAGTCTTGAGACCCTTAGCGTACAAGCCCTTACGTGAACGTGGGTGACCACCTGAAGCACGGCCCTCACCACCACCCATCGGGTGATCTACAGGGTTCATAACAACACCACGGTTGTGAGGACGACGACCCAACCAACGTGAACGACCAGCCTTACCAGAAGACTCGAGTGCGTGGTCTGAATTACCCACTGTACCTACTGTAGCACGGCAAGTACCGAGGATACGGCGAACCTCACCTGAAGGCAACTTGATTACACAGTAGTTCTCGTCACGAGAAACGATCTGTGCGAAGTTACCGGCTGAACGGACGAGGATAGCACCCTGTCCAGGGCGGAGCTCGATGTTGTGAACTACAGTACCGATAGGAATGTTCTTCAAAGGAAGAGCGTTACCTACCTCGGGAGCTGCATCAGCACCTGACATCAGAACTGCGCCAACCTCCAAACCATTAGGAGCAATTATGTATGATTTAACACCATCAGCATAGCAAAGAAGTGCAATACGAGCTGAACGGTTAGGATCATACTCGATTGTCTTTACTGTAGCTGGAATACCGTCTCTGTTACGCTTGAAGTCGATAAAACGGAATTTACGTTTGTGACCACCGCCTCTGTAGCGCATAGTCATCTTACCGTCGTTGTTACGTCCGCCTGTTGAACGCTTACCGGTTACAAGCGATTTCTCTGGTACCGTAGCAGTGATCTCTTCAAAGGTACCAATAATCTTATGTCTCTGGCCCGGTGTTGTAGGCTTAAATTTACGTACTGCCATCTTTATTAAATGTTACTATAAAAATCAATAGTATCGCCCTCCTTCAATGTGACGATAGCCTTCTTTACAGCGTTTGTACGGCCTTTCACAAAGCCTGCCTTTGTGTAACGGCTCTTGTTCTTGCCTGAGTAGTTCATTGTGTTAACGTCTACTACTGTTACATTGTACAACGCCTCAATCTCCTTCTTAATCACCAACTTGTTAGCCTCTGGGCGAACAACAAAACCAAAGCGGTTGAACTTGTCAGTGATGTTTGTCATCTTCTCAGTGACAATAGGTTTAATCAATACTCCCATTTTCAAGCCTCCTTAGTATTAGTTAGTGTATTGTTAATAATCTCGAGTGAACTTTCAGTCACAACCAAAACCTCGGCATTCATTATACCATAGGTATTAATGTCCGAAGCAATAGCCATTTGAGTTCCCTTCAAATTTCTGGCTGACAAATATACTGCTTTATTGCTAGATGGCAAAACGAAGAGTTGTTTTCTTTCAGAAACTTTAAGATTATTTAACACCTCGATAAAAGCCTTAGTGCTTGGGGTCTCAAAATTGAAGTCCTCAACAACAACAATAGCATTGTCAATAGCCTTCTGAGCAAGAGCCGACTTGCGAGCAAGCTGCTTTACCTTCTTGTTCAATTTGAAGCTATAGTCACGTGGAGTTGGACCGAAAACTCTGGCACCACCTACCAACAGAGGTGAGTTGATATCACCACGACGTGCACCGCCACCACCTTTCTGGCGACCGAGCTTACGTGTTGAACCAGACATTTCGCTTCTCTCCTTAGACTTGTGTGTTCCCTGACGCTGAGCAGCGAGGTACTGGCGTACTGCCATATAAACTACGTGCTCGTTTGGCTCGATGCCGAAGATAGATTCGTCTAACGTAACCTTTCTTCCGGTGTTTTCACCCTTAATATTTAATACGTTGACTTCCATTACTTTTCAATTATAACGATTGAACCATTGTAACCTGGAACCGAACCCTTGATAACCAACAGGTTGTGCTCAGGAATAACCTTTAACACTTGAAGATTGTGTGTAGTAACACGCACGTTACCCATCTGTCCACCCATGCGGAGACCTTTGAAGACCTTAGCTGGATAAGAACAAGCACCGATTGAACCCGGCTTGCGGGCGCGGTTGTGCTGACCGTGAGTAGCCTGACCTACACCACCAAAATTGTGTCTTTTAACGACACCCTGGAATCCTTTACCCTTTGAAGTACCTGTTACGCTAACGTAAGCGGCATCTGCAAAAAGATCCACTGTGAGTACATCGCCCAAGTTGAGCTCTGTCTCATAACCCTTGAACTCGGCCAAGTGGCGCTTGGGAGTTACACCAGCCTTCTTGAAGTGACCTGCAAGAGGAGCGTTTACACGGCTCTCCTTCTGATCCTGGAAACCGAGCTGAACAGCCTCATAACCGTCCTTCTCAATTGTCTTCACCTGTGTAACTGCGCAAGGACCTGCTTCGATAACAGTGCATGGAACATTCTTACCATCGGCACTGAAAACGGACATCATTCCGATTTTTTTTCCTAATAATCCTGGCATTTCAGTTTAATTTAAATAAGTTGATAAATACATTAAAATTACACTTTAATCTCGACCTCAACACCTGAAGGAAGCTCAAGCTTCATGAGAGCATCGACTGTCTTGGTTGTAGAACTGTAGATGTCGATAAGTCTCTTGAAAGAGGAAAGCTGGAACTGCTCACGGCTCTTCTTGTTAACGAAGGTAGAGCGGTTAACTGTAAAAATACGCTTGTGTGTCGGCAATGGAATAGGACCGCTAACGATTGCGCCTGTGGCCTTCACTGTCTTTACAATCTTCTCAGCTGACTTGTCAACCAAGTTGTGATCATAAGATTTAAGTTTGATTCTAATTTTCTGACTCATGTCTATTTAAATGTTAATATAATTTATAATTGCCTGCCGGTTAAGAGTCATTCGCTAACCGGCAGGCTTTTTTTATTTACTTCTGAAGTTCGTCAAGTATCTGCTTTGTCAAAGAAGCACTTACCTGCTCGTGGTGATCGTATGTCATTGAAGATGTCGCACGACCAGAGGTGATTGTACGGAGTGAAGTCACGTAACCGAACATCTCTGCAAGTGGAACCATAGCCTTGACGATACGCGCACCGGTACGGCTTGTCTCGAAGCCCTCAACCTGACCACGGCGCTTGTTGAGGTCGGCGATAACATCACCCATGCTCTCCTCAGGAGTAACAACCTCAAGTCTCATCACCGGCTCAAGAAGAACCGGATTAGCCTTCTGGCAAGCGTTCTTGTAAGCCTGGATAGCACATACCTCGAATGACAACTGGTCAGAGTCTACAGGGTGATAGCCACCATCGAGAAGAACAACCTTCAAAGACTCCATTGGATAGCCGGCAAGTACACCTGACTTGATAGCTGTCTGGAAGCCCTTCTGTACTGAAGGAATGAACTCCTTTGGAACGTTACCGCCCTTAACCTCGTTAACGAACTGAAGGTTGCCCTCCTTGAAGTCCTCATCAGCAGGACCTACAGAAACGAGGATCTTAGCATACTTACCCTTACCACCGGTCTGCTTCTTGTATGTCTCGTCAACCTGAACAGTACCAGTGATTGCCTCCTTGTAGCTAACCTGTGGACGACCCTGGTTACACTCGACGCTGAACTCACGCTTCAGACGGTCGATAATGATCTCGAGGTGAAGCTCACCCATACCGGAGATGATTGTCTGACCAGACTGCTCGTCGGTTCTTACAGTAAATGTAGGATCCTCCTCTGCGAGCTTTGCAAGACCGTTAGCGAGCTTGTCAAGATCCTTCTGAGTCTTAGGCTCAACTGCGATAGAGATCACAGGGTCGGGGAATGTCATTGACTCAAGTACGATAGGACCATCCTCAGCGCAGAGAGTATCACCTGTACGGACATCCTTCATACCGATAACAGCACCGATATCACCGGCACCGAGAACCTCTACCGGGTTCTGCTTGTTAGAGTGCATCTGGAACATACGTGAGATGCGCTCTTTGCGGCCTGAACGTGTATCGTAGATATATGAACCAGACTCAAGCTTACCTGAATATACGCGAACGTAGATCAGACGGCCAACGAATGGGTTTGTAGCAATCTTGAACACAAGAGCCGATGTCTTGTCATCCTCAGATGGAGTACGTGTCTCAGTCTCATCAGTCTTAGGATTAACGCCCTCGATAGCCGGAGTGTCAAGCGGAGAAGGCAAGAATGCACACACAAAGTCAAGAAGAGGCTGTACACCCTTGTTCTTGAATGAAGAACCGCAAGTCATCGGAGTGATTTCAAGCGCGAGAGTACCCTTGCGGATAGCTGCGATAATCTCCTCCTCTGTGATTGAATCGGGATCCTCAAGAACCTTCATCATCAACTCCTCATCGAAGTCTGCTGCCTTCTCAAGAAGGTGCTCTCTCCACTGGTTAGCCTCATCAACGAGTTCTGCAGGGATCTCCTCAACTGTGTAATCAAGGGCACCGTCACGATAAACGAGAGCCTTCATTGTGATGAGGTTGATAACACCCAAGAACTTCTCCTCAGAACCGATGGGGATTGTAACAGGACATGGATTGGCACCGAGAATCTCTTTCATCTGTCGCATAACAGAGAAGTAGTCAGCACCAGAACGGTCCATCTTGTTCACGTAAGCGATACGTGGTACGTTATACTTGTCAGCCTGACGCCATACAGTCTCTGACTGGGGCTCAACACCACCTACTGCACAGAAAGCAGCGATAGCACCGTCGAGTACACGGAGTGAACGCTCTACCTCAGCAGTAAAGTCCACGTGTCCCGGAGTGTCAATGAGGTTGAACTTGTACTGTGTACCGTTCCATTTCCAGAATGTGGTAGTCGCTGCAGAAGTGATGGTGATACCACGCTCCTGCTCCTGCTCCATCCAGTCCATTGTAGCTGCACCATCGTGCACCTCACCGATTTTGTGAGAAAGACCAGTGTAGAACAATATACGCTCTGATGTGGTAGTCTTACCAGCATCGATGTGAGCACTAATACCGATATTACGGGTAAATTGAAGATCGTTTGCCATTTTCTTAACTGTTATGGATTAGAAACGGAAATGTGCGAATGCGCGGTTAGCCTCAGCCATACGGTGCATATCCTCCTTACGCTTGAAAGCACCACCCTGGTTGTTGTATGCATCCATAATCTCATTGCAGAGCTTCTCTGACATTGACTTGCCGCCACGCTTGCGAGCGAACAGAATCATGTTCTTCATAGAGATTGACTCCTTGCGGTCTGCACGGATCTCTGTAGGAACCTGGAAAGTTGCACCACCGATACGGCGTGACTTAACCTCCAACTTTGGAGTAACGTTCTCCAATGCCTGCTTCCAAATTTCAAGTGGGGTCTTCTCCTCGTTCTTCATCTTGTTACCAACAAGCTCAAGAGCGCCATAGAAAATAGTGTAAGATACGTTCTTCTTTCCATCGTACATCAGGTGGTTAACGAACTTAGATACCATCTGATCGTTGAAAACGGGATCCGGAAGGATCACACGCTTTTTTGGTTTTGCTTTTCTCATTTTCTTTTGCGAAAATTTAATGTTTTGTGTGGGCTGCGTTATTTTAATTCTTCAACGTCTCCACCGAGACATTTACTCAACCTTTATAACTCCAACAAACCAAAACTATGTTATAAAAATATGTAAAGTTAAAGTCATATCCCGTTATTTACAAGCTGGAATCACTTTGCTGCCGCTTGTTCCTGTTTTAAGAATTACTTCTTAGCCTTGGGACGCTTAGCACCATACTTTGAACGGCGCTGTGTACGGTTAGCGACACCTGCGGTATCAAGTGTACCACGAACGATGTGATAACGAACACCAGGGAGGTCCTTAACACGACCGCCACGTACCAAAACGATTGAGTGCTCCTGCAAGTTGTGACCCTCACCAGGGATGTAAGAGTTAACCTCCTTCTGGTTGGTCAAGCGTACACGAGCAACTTTTCTCATAGCAGAGTTAGGTTTCTTTGGAGTTGTAGTGTAAACACGTACACACACACCACGACGCTGTGGACAGTTGTCGAGTGCGGGTGACTTGCTCTTCTCTACAATCACCTCTCTGCCTTTTCTAACTAATTGCTGAATTGTAGGCATTTTGTTTAATTTTTAATTATTATATATTGTTTTTTAAATATTCAAGCTTGCGGGGAGACAGCCAAACGCTATACTCCATTTTGGACTGCAAAGGTAAAAATTATTTTTCTAATAAAAAAGGATTTAATCTATTTTTGAACGCCAAGAATAGATTTTCGAAAGAAACAGGCATCAAAAGACGCCAAAAGAGGTCTTTTTGGTAGTTAAATATTGTTAAATATAACTTTTGAGGTAAAATTCTTACCGGACAGACACCTGCCGATCCCCCAAAAAAACAGCGCCCTTCACGGACAAAACCGGAAGAGCGCGCAGCATTATACCTTATATATATAAGTTATTCTTCATCCTCGAAGTCAAACTCGTCATAGCCCAAATCATCGTCATCTTCAAGAGGCTCATCGTCATAATCAGCTTCCCAATCGGCAAAATCCGCAGCAAGCATCTTTCTGTCATAATTGCGGTGCACAAGTTCTTCACGCTTCACTGCAGCCAGACGGTTCTCCTCACTGTTCAATGCCGACCACAGAATATCCTTGAGTTCCTGTATACCCTCGCCGGTTGGAGCCGATATGAACACGCAAGGAACATCCTCGGGCAAGTTCTCCGAGAGCATATCCTTGAGTTCTTCGTCGATAAGGTCACACTTTGTTACCGCAAGCACACGTTGCTTGTCAAGCATCTCGGGATTGAATGTCGCAAGCTCATTGAGCAAAACTTCATACTCTTTCTTTATATCATCGGCATCGGCAGGAACCATAAACAACAGAAGGGAGTTACGCTCGATATGACGCAAGAAACGCAGACCAAGGCCACGTCCCTGACTTGCGCCCTCAATGATACCGGGAATATCGGCCATCACAAAGGACTTTCCGTCGCGGTAAGAGACTATACCAAGATTAGGCTCAAGCGTTGTAAACGGATAGTTCGCGATTTTCGGTTTAGCAGCAGAAACCAAAGACAGCAATGTTGACTTTCCGGCATTCGGGAAACCGACAAGACCCACATCGGCAAGCAACTTAAGTTCGAGCGTAACCGTCATCTCCTGCATAGGCTCGCCGGGCTGCGCAAAACGCGGAGCCTGACGTGTAGGAGTGGCAAAATGCACATTACCCAATCCGCCACGGCCGCCTTTGAGAAGAGTCACAAGCTGACCGTCCTCCATCACATCACAAAGGAACTCACCTGTTTCAGCATTATATGCCACCGTACCGCATGGTACATCAACAATCTTGCTTTCGCCATCGGCACCCGTACTCTTGTTTATACCACCGTTCTGTCCGTTGCCGGCAAATATATGACGCTGGTATTTGAGATGCAGGAGCGTCCAGTAATTCCTGTTGCCGCGCAGAATGATGTCACCACCCTTTCCGCCGTCACCGCCATCAGGGCCTCCATTGGGGATATACTTCGCGCGATGCAGATGCGCCATACCCCTGCCGCCACGCCCCGAACGGCATACTATCTTCACATAATCTATAAAATTCGATTCCGCCATAAATAGTTTCTTTTCATTATTAAACAAAGATGTAAAAGTCAAAGTTGCCACTATACCATAGCAGCAACCTTGTCATCCGGGGAAGAGACACAGCGTCATGCGTCCCTTATACTTTTACATCCTTGACTCAATTGCCGAAACGATATCGGCAAAGATACGGTCAAGGTCGCCCAAGCCATTTATATAACAGTGCTTGCCCTCCTTCTTGTACCACTCCTTTAGAGGAGAGGTCTGTTCATTGTAAACGACAAGACGCTTTTTGATGGTCTCTTCGTTATCGTCTGCACGGCCCGACATCTGACCACGTTTGATAAGGCGGTCCATCAACTCATCCTCAGGAACATCAAGCTCTATCATGGCTGTAACATCCTGCCCACGCTCGTTAAGCATAACCTTGAGAGCCTCGGCCTGCGCAATAGTACGCGGGAAACCGTCAAAGATAACACCTTTGCTATCGACAAAGGCATCCAATTTTGCAGCAAGGATGTCAACCATCATTGCATCAGGTATCAGCTGTCCGTTGTCTATAAGAGCCTTTGCACTCTTGCCCAACTCAGTTCCTGCAGCAATCTCTGCACGAAGCACATCACCTGTAGAAATGTGGTCAATACCGAATTTCTCAACAATTCTCTCGCTTTGGGTACCCTTACCGCTGCCGGGTGCGCCAAAAATGACAATATTCAACATAATCTTTTATTTTTATTGAGCCGCGTGCCAAGCACATACAGCCTATAATTTATTTACTGACTCACACTGCTTATCACTCTTCTGCAGCATCATAGATATCGGGCAAGTTACGTCCCAGATGATCATAATCAAGGCCGAAACCTACGATAAACCTGTCAGGGATAGTAAAGACACTGTACTTCACATCAACAGGGACCTTCAGACGCGCAGGCTTTACAAACAGCGAAGCAATCTCCAATGAAGCCGGCTCGCGGGTGCCAAGGGTCTCAAGCATGCTCTGCATGGTATAACCCGTATCGACAATATCCTCGATAATTATGACATCACGACCCACAATAGAGTCTGTCAGGCCGAGAACCTCGCGTACGACACCAGTGGAATTTGTTCCTTGATACGAAGAGAGCTTCACAAAAGAGATCTCACACTCGATGCTCAGATTCTTGAGCAATTCGGCAACAAACATGAAACAGCCATTGAGCACACCGAGCATCACCGGACGCTTTCCGGCGTAATCATGGTTTATTCTGTCGGCAACCTTTTTGATTTCGCGACAAATCTCTTCATTTGTAATCGACTTGACAAAAGTCTTATCGTGCAATTTGACAGTAGACATAAACAGTTGTTTCTCCACAACACTACCCCAACTTAGGATAGTCTCTACAAAAATAGAACAAAGTTCTGAAAATTCATCAGCAGAGCGCCTTTTTTTTGAAGAGTCAGGGATTAATTCCGCCGTTTCGCCACCTAATATATAAGTTGCGTGTATTTTTCGTGGAGTTTTGAAAACAAATTACTATCTTCGCACCATATTAGAGACTATGCGCTCATACAAAAGCAAACTTTTAACATTATGAAAAGAGCACTTTTTATCCTGATATTGACCGCTGCCGTATCGGGCTATGCCCAGACCGAGGTCAACGCATTTTTCTCGGGAGCGAACGAAGGTGTCACATACCATCTTCCCGACACAAAGATCGAGATTATCCTGAAAGCCACCTGTATCAAGAAGAGTCCGGGCGAGTTCAGCCGCTATGCCGACCGCTACCTGCGCGTGAAGGATGCCATAAAGGAGGCTAACAGCTATTGGGAGCTCACCGGAGCAGAAACAGCAACCATCGGAACACCGTCACCCGAGAAGATGTTCACCGTAAAGCTCAACGGCAGCAATGCCAGCAACCTGACACTCGATGAGCAGGGAATCATTGCAGCCATAAATACCTCGTATCCGGCGGCAGAAGAAGAAAGCCAGGCAGCAGTTGAGACACGACGTCACACCGATGCAAGCCACTACATGACCGAAGAGATGCTTCAGGCCTCATCTACCGCAAAACTCGCCGAACTCACAGCGAAAGAGATATACGCCATCCGTGAGAGCAAGCTCGCGATAACAAGAGGACAATCAGAGAACATGCCTAAAGACGGCCAGGCAATGCAACTTATGCTTGACGAGCTCGACAAGCAGGAGATGGCACTCACAGAGCTGTTCATCGGCCGTACAGACACCCTCACACAAGAAATGCGTATACTGATTGAGCCGCGCGAGAACAGCGACACCACCAAAGCCGTGCTCCTGCGTTTCTCGCACAAATTGGGATTTGTAGGCAAGGACAACCTTGCAGGCGAACCGGTATACTACGACTTCCGTGACCTGAAGACCGTAAAGCGCCCCACAGCCGAGGAACTCAAGAAGAGAAAGCCGATAAAGAAAGAAGGTATCTGCTACACAATTCCCGGCAAGGCAGAGATTGAGGTGTACACCCGTACAAGAAAACTCATAAAAGAAGAAATTCCTGTTGCGCAGTTAGGTACAACAGAGATACTCTCAAAGAGCCTCTTCAACAAGAACAACGCCACAAAGGTTGTTTTCGACACCGCCACAGGCGGCATCATCAGCATTGAAAAGAGATAAAGTATAACAAAATAATATAGAATAAGATGTTTGAAAACTTAAGCGAAAGATTAGAACGTTCATTTAAGATACTCAAAGGAGAGGGCCGCATTACCGAGGTAAACGTGGCCGAGACACTGAAGGACGTGCGCAAGGCACTCCTCGACGCCGACGTGAACTACAAGGTCGCAAAGACCTTTACCGATACAGTAAAGAACAAGGCCATCGGCCAGAACGTGCTGACATCTATACACCCCAGCCAGTTGATGGTGAAGATCGTGCATGACGAACTTACCGCACTTATGGGTGGTGAGACAGCCGAGATAAACTACGAGGGGCACCCTGCCGTAATCCTGATGTCAGGTCTCCAGGGTAGCGGTAAGACCACATTCTCATCAAAGCTTGCCAACTACCTCAAGAAGAAGAAAAACCGCAATCCGTTACTCGTCGCGTGCGACGTTTACCGCCCCGCAGCCATCGACCAGCTCAAGGTTCTTGGTGAGAGCATCGGTGTTCCCGTATACAGCGAGCCCGACAGCAAGGACCCAGTCCAGATTGCCCTCAACGCGATAAAAGAGGCCAAGGCAAAGAGCTACAACCTTGTAATCATCGATACCGCCGGCCGTCTGGCTGTCGACGAGGCGATGATGCAGGAGATTGCAGCCATCAAGGAGGCAGTGAACCCCACAGAGACACTCTTCGTTGTCGACTCAATGACAGGTCAGGATGCCGTGAACACCGCCAAGGAGTTCAACGACCGCCTCGATTTCACAGGTGTCATCCTTACCAAGCTCGATGGTGACACACGTGGCGGTGCCGCGCTTTCTATCCGCACTGTAGTGACAAAGCCCATCAAGTTCATCGGTACAGGCGAGAAGATGGAGGCCATCGACCAGTTCCACCCCAACCGTATGGCCGACCGTATCCTGGGTATGGGCGACGTCGTTTCACTTGTTGAACGCGCACAGGAGCAGTTCGATGAGGAGCAGGCAAAGAAGCTGCAGCGCAAGCTCGCACGCAACCAGTTCGATTTCAACGACTTCCTTGCACAGATTGAACAGATAAAGAAGATGGGTAACATCAAGGATCTCCTTGGCATGATACCCGGCATCGGAAAGGCTGTAAAAGACATGGACATCGATGACAACGCTTTCAAGGGCGTGGAGGCCATCATCCGTTCAATGACCCCAAAGGAGCGTGCCAACCCTGATATCATCAACAACTCGCGCAAGGAGCGCATTGCCCGCGGTAGCGGAACAACACTACAGGAGGTTAACCGCCTTATGAAGCAGTTCGAGCAGATACGCAAGACAATGAAGACCGTTGCAGGCGGAAAGTTCCCCGGAATGATGCCCGGAATGGGAAGAAGATAAGCAGGCGAAAGCCAATAGATAAAGAGATTGTTTAACATCAAAAGCCATACACTATGCAGATTATTGACGGAAAAGCTGTTGCGGCAGCAATAAAGAAAGAGATTGCCCAGGAGGTCGAGAGCATTATCGCCAACGGAGGAAAACGTCCACACCTGGCAGCCATCCTCGTCGGACACGACGGTGGCAGCGAAACATACGTAGCCAACAAGGTCAAAGCCTGCGAAGAGTGTAGCTTCACCTCAACACTCATACGCTACGAGGCCGATGTTACCGAGGAAGAACTGCTCAAGAAGGTCGACGAACTGAACAACGACAGCGACGTGGACGGCTTCATCGTACAGTTGCCGCTTCCAAAGCACATCGACGAGCAGAAAGTCACAGAGGCTATCGACTACCGTAAGGATGTCGACGGTTTTCACCCGGTAAATGCCGGTCGCCTTGCCATAGGACTACCCTGTTTCCTGTCGGCAACGCCCAACGGAATCATGGAGCTGCTCGCACGTTACAACATCGACACCAAGGGCAAGAAGTGCGTAGTATTGGGCCGCAGCAACATTGTAGGCAAGCCAATGGCAAACCTTATGATGCAGAAGCAGATACCCGGTGACGCTACCGTGACTGTGTGCCACAGCCACACCGAGAACATTGCCGATGAGTGCCGCCGTGCCGATATAATCATCGCAGCTCTGGGACAGCCCCATTTCCTAAAGGCCGACATGGTAAAGGAGGGAGCAGTTGTCATTGACGTGGGCACCACACGTGTTCCCGACGCGACACGCAAGAGCGGTTTCCGTCTGTGCGGTGATGTCGATTACGATAACGTGGCGCCCAAATGCTCATACATAACCCCCGTACCCGGCGGTGTAGGCCCCATGACAATTGTATCACTCATGAAGAACACCCTGCTTGCAGGCAAGCGTGAAATCTACAAGTAACTTGAAAAGGAGATTTCTTATATTCACAACATATTGCGCCATAGCGGTAGTTACCGCTATGGCGCAATATATCCCTACCCCATTACAGAAGGTAAACCTGTTGTTCGCCGGTGACATCATGCAGCACGAGGCACAGCTCAATGCGGCAAGAAGAGCCGACGGCACATACAGTTTCTCAGGCAATTACCGCCATATAAAGGATTTCATAGGTTCAGCCGATATTGCCGTAGGCAATTTAGAGACACCCGTCGGGAAGAGCGGCTTCAGCGGCTACCCGTCATTCTGCGCCCCCGACAGTTTCCTCTACGCTGCTGCCGGAGCAGGATTCGATGTAATGCTCTTTGCCAACAACCATTGCCTTGACAAAGGCAAGAGCACAGCACTCTACACACTGGACCTTATGGACTCCTTAGGCATCGCCCATTGCGGAGTCTACCGGAACGCCAATGACCGCAAGATGCGTTACCCCTTAATAATAGACAAGAAAGATGTCAGGATTGCAATCCTTAACTACACTTACGGAACCAACGGCAGGGCAATCCCTGAGCCCATGATTGTAAACCTCATTGACAAGGAGGTCATCAAGCGGGATATCGCTGAAGCTAAGTGTATGAACCCGGACGTCATCATCGCCTGCATGCACTGGGGCGACGAATATGTGAGCCTGCCGCCTCAAAGAATCAAGGAACTTGCAGACTGGTTGCTTGCACAGGGCGTCGACCATATAATAGGCAATCACCCCCACGTCATACAGCCCATGGAGGTACGTTTCGACAATGAGACCTGCAACTGCAATACTGTCGTGTACTCCACAGGCAACCTGTTGTCGAACATGTCACTGCGCCGCACCGATGGGGGAGCTATGATTGGCATGGAGCTTACCAAGATTATGAACTACACCCGTGTATCCTCTCTCGGATACCTGCTTACATGGATAGCGCCCAAAGAGGCAGACGGCAGCCGAGACTTCACCATCTACCCTGCCGCGACGACCACCATAACAGGCAGCGCCAGAGCAAAAGAGAAACTGCAGCTGTTCATCAACGACAGCCGCACACTGTTGGAAAAGCATAACAAAGGGGATATCCGGGAGTTGCGTACCGACTCCGTAAAAGTCACTCTTTGACAAACCTCTTGCCGTCCCAACGGTAGACAATCCTTTGCAAGAGGGGCCTCACAGCCACAGCATCATCCTCACTCATATAACCGGGCATGGTATACTCAGCAGTCAGAGTATCATCATCGGGCGAGAGCGTCAGCGAGACAAGATATATGTCACATTTGTCGGCATAAAGCATAGCGCTGTCGGCCGACACAAAGAAATCACCTATTGCGGGAGCCTCGAACAGCCCCTTTGCCTCCACATTCTCCCAACGCAAGTTGCGGAAAGCGATGCGGCTGCCTGTTGCCTCCGCCTTCACACTGTTCACCACGCACAGCAGCGTATCGTTGCCGGCAACAAGCCTTTTCACCTGTACCGACGAGGCGTGTGACGGCTCAATATGTAGAAAGTCATCGGTAAGGGCCTTCATCCGGCACACGCCACCCAGACGGTTTGTAACCTTCGCCTCCATTCCCGCGTCAATGTAATCGGCACAGTCGGCGCGGTTGTTCCTTGTAAGCAACGGGAACACCTCATCGGGAGCGTCAACAAAGAGCTGACGCATACCTTGTGCACATAGGCTCTGCCCCATGCAACACACCATAACCGACAATATGAAGAGTATCTTTTTCATTTCGAGCCCAAATATAGGAAGAATAATCCAATAATTATCAAAACAAGGTCAATTGCCTTGCTTTTGAGGTTCTTTTCGTGCAACAGGAATGCCCCGAAGGCAAACGACACCACCACGCTGCCCCTGCGTATCATGGAGACAACAGCTATGAGCGCACCCTCCTGCGCAAGAGACGAGAAGTAACAGAAATCGGCAAATCCCAAGAAAAGTGAGATCATAGGTATTGCCCAACTCCAGTGGAACTTACGGCCACGCTGGGCAGGCCACAAGGCATTGAGCAGCAGAGCGATGCAACCCATCAGGATACATTGGTAGAGGTTGAACCACGACTGTACCAGGATAGGCTCCAACGAACGCATCAGGAACTTGTCGTACAAGGCACTCACCGCACCGAACAGTGCTGCAAGCGCCACAAAAGCCACCCAACGGTTACTTGCAAAGTGTATCCCTTCACGTTTGCCGCTGCGGCTGAGCAGGAACACCGACAGGATTGCTATTATAACTCCAATCCACTGGTAAAGGTTAAGTGTCTCGCCAAAAAGCAACAGAGCACCCAGCAGCACAATCACAGGACGTGTCGACTGGATAGGAGAGACTATTGTTATGGGCAGATGCTTGATACCTATGTACCCGCACAGCCATGAGCTGAGCACAATCACAGCCTTTAGCAGAAGCAGCAGATGTGTCTCAAGGCCGGCCTCGGGAACAAACAGAGGACCGTTCTCTATCACCCCCGTACGCGACAGCACGATGAAAGGGGCAAACAGCAGCGTAGAGAAAAGAGTATTCAGGAAGAGCACCGCCACAACAGAGTTATCCTTGAGCGACACCTTCTTGAAGAAGTCATAACAGCCCAACAAAGCTGCCGACATAAAAGCAAGCAGAGCCCACATCATAGGAAAATGTCATCAGGATATTTCACATCTACAAGGAACAGCGCCTCACCCATAGCCGAGTCACCGGCCTCGCCACGCGCCTTGTTCTCAATCACAGCCCTGAAGCCGTCGAGTGTCAGTTTCCCGCGCCCCACAAGCAGCAATGTACCCACAATGGCACGCACCATGTTACGCAGGAACCGGTCGGCCTCAATCTCAAAGACCCACTCATTGTCGCCCACCTGACGCCAACGGGCAAAAGTGACCTTGCAGTTGTTGGTCTTCACATCGGTATGCAGCTTGCTGAAGCTGGTAAAATCGGTGTACTCGTACAGTATTTCCGCAGCACGGTTCATGGCCTCGAAATCGACACCGGGCAACACCCTGCATGCGTACCGACGCGCAAAAGGCGATTTGGCAGTAACCACACGGTAGTTATACCGGCGCGAGAGGGCATCGAAACGGGCGTGTGCATCGTCCTTGACACGGCGCACGTCACTCACCGCAATGTCAGGCGGCAGAATCTTGTTCAGCTTATACACCAATTGGGCACAATCGACCTCGCACGGGAAATCGCCGTGCGCCACCATACAGGCAGCGTTCACGCCGGCATCGGTGCGGCCGGCACCCACAAGCGGCACAGGCTGGCGCACAAGCTTTGCAAGCGCCTCTTCAAGCACCTGCTGCACGGTGATGGCATTCGGCTGTACCTGCCAACCGTGATAAGCCGCCCCGTCATAAGAGAAATAAATGAAATAGCGGAACATTATATCTCGTTCTTCAGTATGAATGTATGGCATGCTGCAAGACCGGCAGTCTCGGTGCGCAGGCGCGAGCTTCCAAGGCTTACAGGTCTGTAGCCCGCCTTCACGGCAAGCTCAACCTCCTCGGGGCTGAAATCGCCCTCGGGCCCCACAAGTATCGTAACATCCTCGCCCGGTTGCAGCACCTCTTTCAGCAACACCCTCTCACTGTCGTAGCAGTGTGCTATGAACTTCGCCCCGGGGCGTTCTTCGGCAATGAAACGCTTGAAGTCAGTCATCTCACCCACCACAGGCTTGCAGTACTTGAGCGACTGCTTCATGGCAGATACCACAATGCGCTCCACACGCTCGGTCTTCACCACCTTACGCTCCGAGAAGCGGCAGTTGAGGAAGGTGATGGCATCGAGCCCGATCTCCGTAGCCTTCTCGGCAAGCCACTCTATGCGGTCCATATTCTTTGTCGGGGCAATGGCAAGGTGGAACGTGCCGTTCCAGTTCTTTGGCATAGCCACAGGCTCCACGGCCTTCACATAGCAATGCTTGCCGGCTATTGATGCCACCTCGGTCCTGTAAAGGTTTCCGCGGCCATCGGTCACATCCAGTGCATCACCCACAGCAAGACGCAGCACACGCAGAGCGTGAGCCGCCTCCTCGTCCGACAGCTCCCAGCCGCCGGCAATATCAGGTACATAAAAAAGTGCCATATTTATCTATTCGTGTTTTTCATTATCAGTTGTGTGGCGCGAGTCAATCTCCTCCTTCAGTTTCATCGCAAGCTCATAATTCTCGGCTTTTACAGCATTATCCATTGCCGTGCGCAAGGTATCCTCGTCGGCGGCCGTAATGGGGATAGATATCGCCCCGTTCATCTCATCGCGTATGCACATACGGTTGAGCAGTTCGTCCTCAATATATACAGGAACCCCTGCACGCAGAGCAATCGCTATCGCATCACTTGTGCGCGAATCGATATCCTGCGTTTCGTCACCCCTTACATAGTGCAGTTTCGCGTGGAAAGTGCCGTCATTTATCCCGTCAATGAGCACATACTGCAGTTCGATGCCGAAGGCACTTGTCAAAGAGCCGAACAGGTCGTGCGTGAGAGGACGTCCCGGGTTCACACCACGCATGGCAAACACAATAGCCTGCGTCTCGATGAAACCCAGAGCCACAATAATCTTGCGAAGTCCCTCCTTCTCCTGCAGCACCAGTACCTGAGCCCTGCGGTCAGTTACCTTTGACATTATATCTGCAATAAAAAGTTCTACCATATATCTTATAAATCTTTTTTCTCTTTAAAAACCAGTGCAAACAGCACCGCCACCACCAGCGCATAGCCCGCAAATATCAGCCAGGCGGCCGTCCAGCCCCGGAAATCCGTCTGGTTTGCAGTAAAATGGTTCACCACACCCTGTGCAGCCACCACGCCTACCGATGCGCCAAGACCGTTAGTCATGAGCATGAACAGGCCCTGCGCACTCGAACGTTGCCCCTCGGGCACCTCCTTATCCACAAACAGCGAGCCCGAGATATTGAAAAAGTCAAAGGCCACGCCATAGACAAGCATCGACAGCACAAAGAGCAGCACACCCGGCATACCCGGGTCACCGATGGCAAAGAACCCGAAGCGGAACACCCATGCAACCATTGCCACAAGCATCACCCTCTTTATCCCGAACCTCCTTAGGAAGAAAGGGATTAGCAGAATGCACAGAATCTCCGACATCTGCGACAGCGATATGAGCACATTCGTGTGCTCCACCGCGAATGTCCCTGCATATTCCGCATAAGCCCCGAAACCGTTGATGAAAGTATTCGCATAACCGTTCGATATCTGCAAGGCCGCGCCCAACAGCATTGCAAAGATAAAAAACAGCGCCATACGGCGTATGCGGAACAGTCTGAAAGCATCAAGCCCCAGCAACGACACCAACGAGCGGTGCCCGCCAGCTGAGCCCACGGGACAGGGAGGCAATGTCAGTGAGTAGAGTGCCACAGCCACACCCCACACCGCCGAGGCAAAGAACTGGTTGTAGTCATTCTGGAAGCCGGTGACATCCACCAGCAACATCGATACCACAAAACCCACAGTCCCGAACACCCTTATCGGCGGGAACGCCTTCACCGTGTCGAGCCCTGCTCTGCCGAGCACGCTGTACGACACAGAGTTCGACAGCGCCAAGGTAGGCATATAAAAGGCAACAGCCAAGGTATATGTCCAAAAAATGTCATTGAACGCCACCGTTGCGCCCTCCGTCATACCTATGTAGCCCGTTATACCCATAAACAGGGCCGCCATGGCATGACAGAATGCAAGCATACGCTGCGCCGGCACCCATCGGTCGGCAATTATACCCACAAGGGCAGGCATAAAGATTGACACCACACCCTGCACCGAGTAGAACCAGCCGATACTGCTGCCCATACCCACGCTGCCCAGGTAACGCCCCATCGAGGTGAGGTAAGCACCCCAGACAGCAAACTGCAAGAAACTCAACACCACAAGCCTGACCTTTACATTCGAATACCGCATATCCACAAATTTATGTTGCTTCAGACGCCGTAGCGGAATACCGCCCCGGCTCCCGAGCCCCGTGTTAGTTTATAAGAATTATACTCCTTACAAACCAACACAACCGTGGATTGGTTCACAGCCTCAGCGCAACACAATATCAGTGATCACCTGCGCCTTCACATGGTCATTAAGTCTCTTTACAAGCGACTTGCGGTTCATCAGCAACTCCTGACGGAGCACCGACGAAGTCACCCTCACATAAAGCACCTGGTTATATATCTTCAGTTCCTTTGTATACATCTGCACAGCCTTGCCCAGCACCTGCGACCAGGCCTGTATAAGCCTGTACTCGTTGAGAGGAGTCTCAAGCCCCTCCTCGCGGCACGTTGCATGTACCAGTTCAGCTATTGATTTTATTTCACCTCTTTTCATTTCATTCAAATAGGTTCAACTTTATTTGATAATACTTGCTATTCGCAACCCGCGTGGGATGAATTTCATCCATCCTACACGCGACCTATTGCTGCAAGCATTATCGAAGCCCGTGGCTTTCACCTCTTTTCATTTCATTCAAATAGGTTCACATTATTTGACAACACTTACCTGCCGCGACCCGCATTGCACATTTAGAATATCTCCCCTCCGGTCTGCGACCACCTCCCCACACGTGGGGAGGAGCTTTATTCAAGTTTCAATTGACCAATTCCCGTTTTTAGTTGCTCCACATTTCAAGGGGACATTGCGAGCCACAGCACTGCATTGCTTTCAGCGAGCTTTGTCTGCGCTCGTTGTGTGTGTAAGCGAGCTTCCACCCACTCGCTGGCACAAACCTTGCGACGACTGGTGCTTTAGCACCACAAAGGAGTCTTCGAAGAAGCCCTGTCGGTTTACCGACTGAGGGGTGGGAGAGCTACCTGCGACCTATCGCTGCAAGTGTTGTCGAAGCCTGCGGCTTTCACCTCTTTTCATTTCATTCAAAATACCGAAGTCCTTGATTTGCAGTTTTAGCCGTTCATGTTTTTTTGAGATCCTTCCTTTCGTAAGGATGACAAAACCGCCTGTTTCGGCTCAACTTTCACATTCCAGTTTTCCGTTTTCAGCTTTCACATTTCCGTTTCTACAGCCCGTTCCTTCAACAGTTCAACCTCACCTTTCTTCACCTCAAAAAGCCTGTAGCCGCTATCTATGCTCTCAAGTATGCTATCGATATGTTCACGGTTCACATCAGTGATGAATATCTGTCCGAAGCCTTCGCCCGACACAAGGTTCACAATCTGCTCCACCCTGCTGCTGTCGAGCTTGTCGAATATATCATCCAGCAACAGCAGAGGCGTCTCACCGCCCTTGCGGCGCAGGAAGTCGAACTGCGCCAGTTTCAGCGCCACAAGAAAACTCTTGTTCTGCCCCTGCGAACCCTCCTTCTTTATCGGGTAACCGCCAAGCTGCATCACCAGCTCGTCACGGTGAGTACCTTTGGAAGTGTAACCCAAATTACGGTCATCGGCACGCGAAGCAGCCAGAAGTTCGCCCAGGTCAGCGTCATTCAGGTGCGAGCGGTAGCGCAGGCTCACCTGCTCGTTGTCACCCGTTATGGTGCTGTGGAACTGCGAGAATATAGGCACAAGCTCCTCCACAAACTGTTTGCGACCACGGTTTATGCGCACCGCCTCGGCCACCATCATATCCTCAATGAGCGACATCATCTCCGCATCAGGGGCATAATCGGCACGCAGCATCACATTACGCTGCTGCAGGGCCCTGTTGTAACGTATCAGGGCAGCCAGATACTCCTTGTCATACTGCGAGATTACCATATCCATAAAACGCCTGCGCTCCTCACTGCCACCGGCAATGAGCTCATTATCGGCAGGCGAGACCATCACAAGAGGTATCGAGCCGATATGGTCCGACAGACGCTCGTAAGCCTTGCCCCCACGTTTGAACTGCTTCTTCTCGCCACGTTTGAAACCGCAGGAAATCTCCTCCTCGATACCGCTGTCGCTCACATAGCAGCCCTGCAGCATAAAGAACGGCTCGTCGTGCAATATATTGGAGTTGTCTGTTGCCGTAACCGTGCTCTTGCAGAACGAGAGATAGTAGACAGCATCGAGCAGATTCGTCTTGCCCATACCGTTGCGTCCGATAAGACAATTGACCTTTGGCGAGAAGGCAATGTCCACCTCGCGCAGGTTCCTGTAGTTGAGAAGAGATATATTGTTTATTTTCATCCCGTAATATATTCAATCCGGATGCATCCGATCACCCGGACAATATGCAAAGTTTACTTTGACATTTCACTGTGGCAACACATAATCAGCGTTGCCTGCGACAACAGGAGCCCAAGTTTCCCCAAGGAGTGCGGCAAGCCGCCCTAAGGTCCATGTTCGCGCTTACTGCAAATATACACACGAATCACGTAAAAACTCCCATAAAAAGGAAGATAACTCCACAAAAGAGCAAAAAAATCATTTATTATTTTCCCGCGAACAATAATTTGATTATTTTTGCGCAATGTTACGGATTGTGTATATTAGGTACACACCGCACAAACAGGATAAAAAAAACAAAAAATTAGATAAAATCATGAGCAAAAAAGAGAAAGAGACTCCAATCCTTGCCGATGAGGCACTTGGAAAGTCAGAGGCATTTGTCCTCAATAACAGAAAGACAATCACAGGCGTCGTTTTGGCTGTAGTATTGTTGGTAGTGGCATATCTTGGTTACACCAAGTTCATCCTTGAGCCACAGAACGACGAAGCAAACAAGGCTATGGTTGTAGCAGTACAGAACTTCGAGGCAGGCAACCATGCAGAGTCACTCGACGGTGACGGTATCAACATGGGTACAAGAGCCATTGCCGACGAGTACGGCAACACAAAGGCAGGTAACCTTGCAAAGGCATATGCAGGTCTTTCATTGGCAAAGCAGGAGAACTACGAGGAGGCTATTCAGTACCTCGAGGACTTTGACGGCGACGATGCAATCGTTGCACAGAAGGTAAAGCACGCTCTCGGCAACTGCTATGCACACACAGGTGACACAGACAAGGCTATCAGCCTTATCCTCGATGCTGCCAACAGCGCAAACAACGAGGCCGTTACTCCATTCTGTCTGAGAGACGTAGCAGCAATGTACGAGCAGCAGGGCAAGACAGCCGAGGCTGTAGAGCTCTACGAGAGAATCAAGAAGGAGTACCCAAGCTGCGTACTCGTTCTCACAGGCGAGATCGACAGACAGCTCAACTCAGCAAAGTAATCCTTAAAAGGAACAGTACAAGGCTGCCGCATACTTGTATGTGACAGCCTTTTTTATTACACAGAGACAGACAATACCCCTTTTGTCTATTGCCCCCTGTATTAGGGGCGAGGATCTCACAAGGTCCGGAGGGGGTAGAAACTGTAACAAACCTTCACCAAAAGAGAAATATGGCAACAGAACTCAAGAACCTTTCAAGCTACGACCCCACCAAGGTAGCAAGCGGCAAGGGACGCCGTGTAGGCATTGTCTACGCCGAGTGGAATGACGAGATAACATACGCACTGCGCGATGGAGCAGTAAAGACCCTTATAGAGAACGGCGTTGAGGAGAGCGACATCACCCTCGCCAGCGTGCCCGGCAGCTTCGAGCTCATCTTCGGAGCATCACAGATGGTAAAGAGCGGCAACTACGACGCCGTCATCGCCATAGGTTGCGTGATACGTGGCGACACCCCGCACTTCGATTATATCTGCGAGGGCGTCACAGCAGGCCTTTCAAGGCTCAATGTAGAGTACGACGTACCCGTCATCTTCGGCCTCATAACCACCAACAACCTGCTTCAGGCACAGGAGCGCAGCGGCGGCCGCCTTGGCAACAAAGGCGATGAGTGCGCCATCACTGCGTTGCAGATGATGGCGTTCAGACAGCACTTGCAGCAATAGGTCGCACGAAGTGCGGGTTGCGGTAAGCAAGTGGTGTCAATGCGCAAAAGAGCAGATGATGGCGTTCCGACAGCACTTGCAGCAATAGGTTGCACGAAGTGCGGGTTGCGGTAGCAAGTGGTGTCAATGCGCAAAAGAGCTGATGATGGCGTTCCGACAGCACTTGCAGCAATAGGTCGCACGAAGTAAAACAAAGCACAGGGGCTTCCCGCATGAGAAGCCCCTGTGCTTTGTTTTATTCAATCCGCGCCCATTAAGAATCCTAAAGACTTTAGACCTTAAGGCGTCAGGTAAAACGATTAACGTGTAACGTTTAACGAAGAGAAATCAGTTCCAAAGATTTCCCCAATCTCCGCGACGGTCATTAGACCACGCCTCGCCGGCGTTACCCTCTTCCTCCTTTACAGGAACAGAAGTAGCAATCATGTTTTCCGCTGTAATATCAACCTCTACAGCAAAAGGTGCAATATAATTCTTTTTCATAGTCCAAATATTTTAATGTCAATTCAAAAGTTTAAACAATACAGTGATTACAAGGTTATGTCCCAAGCTTGCATCTCATCTGCCGACAACTGAGTCCTCCTCTGACATAACCCCTCAGTCGGTAAACCGACAGCTCCCCTAAAACAGGGGCGCAATCAGGTGCCCTTTAGGGCGGAGGGGTTATTTCTTAACAATTAATCAACCCTCTCCGAGGCTGCGCCTCTCGTCTCCCTAACACAGGGAGACAAGAGCTTTATATATTCCTCCCCTGACCTTAGGGGAGGTGCCCTTTAGGGCGGAGGGGTTACCGCTCAGCACAAAACACCCGCGTTCAATACTTTAATTACCCTCTCCGAGGCTGCGCCTCTCGTCTCCCTAACACAGGGAGACAATAGCTTAGGGGCTTTAATTGGCGCTATTTAAACCCACAAGTGGGGTTAAGATTTAAAGTTATAGTTTTAGCTCCTCAGTCACTTCGTGACAGCTCCTCTTAATTACAAATAAGAGGAGCACTTTATAGGTTGCTCGCAGCGCGCATCTTTAAGCCTTGACTTCGTCGAGTCTGCTCATGCTCGCAGTAAATTTTGTTTCGCTCGCTTACCCGCAGCCTTAATCGTTCATCGTTATTTCAACACCTTCTTACCACCAACGATGTAAATGTTACCCGGCAGCATCTCGCTCACGCGGCGGCCGTAGAGGTCATAGATGACATCCTCGGCACCCTGCACCTCAACAACATCCTCAATAGCAGTTGTGCCGTCAATGGTGATGCGCACACCCGCGCTCAGTTCCGCGCCGTCGAGGTTCAGATAAGCCTTGTTCTTGCCCAGCGTACCGGTAGCCTTGTAGAAAGCCACACCGCCCTGGCCGTCGCCCTTGAGGATATAACCCTCGACACCACCGCCGAAAGTGACAGTACCGTTGCTGCTTCCCACAAGCATGTTGTCTGTGAGAGCCGCATTCGCGAAGTTGCTTGCACCAGTCATCGTGTAGCTGCCGGCAGCATCCGACATAAGCATAACACCCGCATCGGCAGGGATAGTCTTGCCCTCCTCGACAGCCTCAAGCTTTGCATAGCCATTGTTCATCGCTTTGATGTAATATGCAGTAACACCCTCGGGACAGGTAGTAGACACCGGAGCGCTGAATGTAGCCAACGCCTTTGATTCATCGTCTACGGTACACTCGTTGAGCATTACAGAATAGGTAGGATTCTTGTACGTATCTTCAGTAATGTCCTCGATATTCAGATTCAGATATTTGATGTTATAACCACCCTTTCCTATACCGACATAATCCTCCTCATAAACAAAGCCTATAGTACCATCGGTGAGTTGTATCATTGAAGAGTAGGCCGATGTTGTCGTGGAAACGGGATAACGTGTCCAGCCCGACGAAAACTCACCGGCAGTAATGTCACCGGTTGGAAGTTTCTTCCAATATATGCTGACATTTGTACGGTCATCATTTTTGGCCACAAATCCAAAAATGCTCTTACCTTCGCTGCCATAAGGCACCGACTGTAATGCAATATCGCAGAGTGTACCATCAGAATCAACGGCTTTCACAATAAGTATCTCACCATTTGTTGCATTGCTGCTGTATTTCGCCATCTCAATACCGCTGGAATGCGTGTCTTCCCAACTACCTTTGGCATTCTTTTCATCGGTATAACTGAATACGTTGAAATAGCGTGTACCCGCAGCACGTGCGCTCACAAGAACATCACCATTAGACAGTTCCTCACATTTAGCCTCATTACCACCCGATACAGCGGGGCCGGTTCCCAAGATTTTCCACTCCTTTCCGAAATCATCGGAATAAATAACCAAAGAATTGTCACCACCGTTCTTTCTTGCACACAATGCAGCATATAAACGATAATGTGTCCCTACTTTTATTCTAGAACTCTGACAAATACGTCCGCTACTGAAGAAAAATCCCGAACAGTTGGTGTCTAAACCATATATATGAGATGTAACATCTGTACCTACCTCATTGGTGGAGGCGTCCTTATCCCATGTCACACCGCCATCGCTACTGTGGAAGCGGTAGCAACGTAATGGTGAACTCTGAGTTGAACTTGTATAGAATATGTTTCCGGCTGCAGTGAAGAATACAATCTCGGCAGGATTCTCGCGGTCGGCAACCACAGCCACATCGCCATAACCAAAATCCTCACTACCATCCTTCACCAGCGTCCTACCGCCCCAGCTACCGTTACTGAAACGTTTGTAGACGATATCGATTTCAGTATTATCCAGCTGGCCTACATCACCGCCTCCGTGACGCTCGTCGGCAAAAACAAGCACATCGTTGTTGCTTGTCTGCACTATTGCAGGAATACGGTAAGGCAACGAAGCCGATTCGTCACTTTCAAACAGTTTCGTCTGCGCGCTCGCAGAGAAAATGCCTGTGGCAACAAGCGCCAAGGCAATCAAAAGATTTTTTTTCATAAAATAAGTTGTTTTTGTTTGAGCCCTCCGGCTCTTTTATATTTCAATGTTTGTCAGCAGGAACAGCGTCACAAAAACAGGGCATAAGCCCTCCGGAAACGCCCCTGCAAAATCGGGTGCAAAGTTACAAAAAATCCTTTATATATATACTTATATATATACAATCTACGCAACATTTCTATAAACAACAATATTTTAACAACAAGCTACTGAACCGTTTAGAGCGGAATATTTAACAAGGGAGGCAACGGGTGAAGGGTTAGAGGTGAAAGGTTGAGCGGGGAGCGGGGAGCGAGAAGCGAGGAGCGATTAATGTTTAGCGAAACATACCCCTCAGTCACTGCGTGACAGCTCCCCTAAGACCAGGGGAGCAATATATTAAAGCTATTGTCTCCCTGTGTTAGGGAGACGAGAGGCAAAGCCTCGGAGAGGGTTGCATTAGTCGTTTAAAAGGCTCCCACTAAAGTCTTTATAACTTTGGCGCCAAACACAAACAGCTGCTCCCCTTGTTTGTAATCAAGG
>CALCYA010000095.1 GCA_937906165.1 uncultured Bacteroidales bacterium
TTCATGCCTTACGACATTTCATTGCAATAGTATTTTCGCTCTGTTACTCTCTTTTGCTTAGCCCCCAGACTTTGCCGGTGAACCGAAAAGTGCTGCTTGCAGCGCTGGTTCTTTCTCCGCTTCGCTATGAAGGCGATAAATCGATTACGAGCCCCGTTTACCGCTCTTAAGCAAGAATGGTAGCCCATACGGCTGTCATTTATTGTTAAAAAAGGCAGGTATTCTTTAACTCCTCACCCTTTTAGTGAGGACCCCACGGGGCCCTATTGCAATTTATTGCAAGACTGAGGGGTATAAATCTCTTGTTAGCGTAAATGAGTCTGGTTGTCATCTCGAGCGAGCATAGCGACGAGAGATCTCTCCTCCTTACAGTCGTCGAGATGACAAAGTTTCGTATTTTAAGGGTCATTAATGGGCTGATAACTAAACAAAACACAGCGCTCCCCTGAATTACTTTAGGAAAGCGCCGTGTTACCTGATACTATATACAAACAAATCATCCACAATGGAAATAGCGACGCACGAGAGCAAGCATCTCTTCCTTGTCGTCACCGATGTCGGCACGGAGCGTACGGTCGTTGTAAGAACGCAAGCGCTTTATTATGCCGTCAATCATTGCCGGGCTGAAGACATTATGCTCTTCGAACACAGCACGCTGGCGCTCAAGGCAATCGGCACTGGCAGCACAGCTGTCGGGCAACTGGGCAAGAGAAGAGAGTTTGTCGGCATTCTCCTTCCGGTGTATGTTCACGTTCACGTAAGTACGCTCGGCAATCTCAAGTGCATTCTCCATCTCAAAGCCATGACGGCAGGCGACAGCAAGACCTGCAATGAGCTGATAGATATCGGCAGAGCCGTCGGGTGAACGCATCTCCACCGTCTGTTTCTGTGTGGTGTCGTAGTTGCTTGCAGGCTCAAGCGGATTGGCCAGACGGCACATATCGCTCTTGGCAGCCCAGCCGAGCGGGACACGCACCAGAACCGAGCGGTTACGGTCACCCCAGCAGACATTTGTAGGTGCCTCCTGATGCGGCACAAGACGGAAATATGATGTCGGGTTGGTATTGCCGAAGGCTGTTATCGAAGGTGCAAGATCCATCATTCCGGCAATGGCGCGACGGGCAACAGCAGAGAGCAAACCATCGTCAAGCATGCAGTTGTTTCCGTCTCTTGTTATTCTCATATGTATGTGCAGTCCCGAACCGGCCTTGCCTGCGGTAATCTTTGGTGCAAATGTTATGTCATAGCCGTTACGGTGGGCAAGATTACGTATTATCCACTTTGCAATCATCAGTTGGTCGGCAGCCTCACAGGCAGGAACAGGCAGGAATTCAATCTCGTTCTGCTCATATACATTGCCATCGATGGTAAAGTTACCAACCTCGGAGTGTCCGTATTTTATCTGGCCTCCGGCCTGTGCTATATATGACATACAGGCTGTACGGAAGTCGTTGAACTTTGCATATGGTGCCGACTCATGGTAGCCCTTTTGGTCGGTAGCAGGGAACATACCGCTGTCGGGAGCAATGACATAATACTCAAGCTCGCCCATAGCCTCGAACTCCATCCCCGTCACCTCCTTGAAAGCACGGCACGCCTTGCGCAAAGTATTCTCGGGAGAGCTTTCAAGCGGCTCACCGTCCTTATTGAAATAGGAGCACAGCATAGAGAGAGTCGGTATCTCGGCAAACGGGTCAAGGAAAGCAGTGCTGAAACGCGGCAACACATAGAGGTCGCTGCTTCCGGCCTCAATGAACGGGAAGAGCGACGAGCCATCGACACGCTCACCACAGGTGAGTATGGCATCAAGGTAGGCCGCGCTGTTGATTACAAAATTAAGCGTCTTGAGCCTGCCGTCACCGGCGGGGTACATGAAATTGACCATGCGGATGCCGTTCTCCTTGATGTACTGCACAATATCGGCTTTGGTAAACTCACTGCTTGGCTTGCCAAGAAAAGCCACAACCCTGTTAGGGTTCATCTCCAACGAACTATTCATAACAGCTTCTTATTATTGTTATATGTTGCAATTTGCCACAAAGTTATCTTTTTTATCGATAAAACAAAGCGCAACCGAAAAATATTCTTAAGTTTGTACAACAACTGAAGAAACATGAGAATTCTTATATATACAACAGAGACAGAGGTTGGCGAGTGGGCCAAGGAGACACTGAACGAGTTCGGGCGTGGGATGCATATACACGTGTCGGACAAGCCGGAAATACTGGAGGGCAAATGGTCGTTCGTGATCACGATCGGCGAGGATTGCAACAAGGCTACCGACCCGCAAAAGAGCGCGTGCTACCCAGTTCCATCGGGCGATGTTGGACGCGCCGACCTAAGGCGCAAGCTATGGGCACTCTACCGCGACACGTTGAGAGACCGTATAGGTTCCAAATGCAGTTGCGGGCTATACGATGTATGCCATTGCCACTAAAGGATAGAGGTTATGGGTCAAGGGTGAAGGGTTAAGGATTAGGGGTGAACAATCAAACACTACACATTACACACTAAATATCCTGTCATTTACCCTTATTGATGATGTATATTCCGGCTGTGGCAAGAGCCGCTGCTGCCACATATTTCCAATAGAATGGTTCGCCCAGACACATACATGATGTGACTGCGCCCACAACAGGAATGAGTGAGTTGAAGATTGCCACCTTGCCCACAGGGTTACAGGTGAGCAGCTTGTTATAGAGCGTGAAGCCGAGCGCCGAGATGCAGACAAGCAGCATAAGAATCACCACTCCAACGGCATTGATATTGGGGAGCGTTCCGCCCATCAAGAGTCCCGGCACAACAAGCATGACACCGCCCAGGGCCAGGCTGTAGCCAGTTCCCACAAACACATCGACACGCTTGCCCAACCCACGGGTCATGAGACCGGCGAGTGCAGCACAGAAGGTATTCAGTATTATCATGCCGTCACCCATAAAGGTGAAGCCACCGCCTGCCCCTCCGCTTATGTTCAGGGCCATAATGCCGGCAAAGCCCAAGGCACAACCGATTATCTTGCTCGAGGTGAGCTTGTCACTCTTGAAGAACATACAGGAAAGCAACACAAGCAGGAAGGTACCCAGGGAGTTGAGGATTGCAGCACGTGCTCCGTCGCTATACGAGAGACCCACATAAAAGAAATAGTAGTGTAAACCTGTGTTAAGCAATGCAAACAGCAGCACATAGAGCCACCCACCGGCACCGGCAACTTCAAAGCGCCTGCGTGTAGCGGCTGCAATGGCAAGCACAATAAGGCCGGCGAGGATAAAACGCACACCGGCAAAGAGCATCTTGCTGCCTGTCATAACTTGTGTTATTCCGAACTCTGCAAAGCCCAGTTTGATAAGCGGATAGGCCCATCCCCACGCTATTGCGGCTGTAAGTGCAAATGCCACCACCCAGAATGGGCGCTGGAATATTGAGGTATTCTTGTTATCTTGTTCCATAATGCTGCAAAATTAGCAAAATTATCGGTATCCGGCAGCATTGTATGTAAAGAAGATTGGCTACAATAATACTTCATTCAGAAGAAAATACTATCTTTGCTAATAGAATGATTAAATCAAGAAAATTATGGCTACAACAATTTATATGACCCGCCACGGCGAGACAATAGAAAATTCAAAAGGGCTCTTCCAGGGACAGACACCGGGACACCTCTCGGAGCTTGGCATTGAGCAGGCGCGCTCATTGCGCCCACGTATTGCCGAGTTGGAGTTCGATGTGGTTCTCTGCAGCGACCTCAAGAGATGCCTTGACACGGCCGAGATTGCCCTTGAAGGCCGCGAATGTATTTTCATCAAGGAGCCGCTGTTGCGCGAACGTGACCTCGGCAACCTTGCCGGCACCCCCATCAAAGGCGCGGTTTACAACGACACAGTTGAGACAGAGGAGTCAATGAAGGAGCGTGCGCACAAGTTCCTTGACAAAGTGCGCCGTGAGTACCCGGACAAGAAAATCCTTGCCTTCAGCCACGGCTTCTTCTGCCGTATAATGGAGGCTGAGATAAAGGGAGTGACCCACAGGGATGTTACCCTCTTCGGCAACTGCGAGATAAGGGAGTTCATTGTATAACGAAAAACGGGAAGGTCAAAGCGCAAGCGGTTACTCTTCAACAACACGAGCAGTGACAATAATTTAGACAACGTAAACAATATACAGACTCCTCCGTCCTTCGGACACCTCCTCTATAAACAGAGGAGGACTGAGAAAGAAGAACATAAATAAAAGACAACAGTGCTCCTCTAAGATAGAGGAGCTCCCCGAATGGGGTGAGGAGTATGTATGACCACATAAACAACAAATATCCGTTTCAAAGCAAGCTACCTTCTCCAAACAAGACATGCAATTTCCATGAAAAAAGCCGAACTATATAAAAAAGCCATAGAATACTTTGAGGTGGCGATGCCCGTTGCTGAAACAGAGCTCAACTACTCCACCCCGTTCGACTTGCTTGTGGCGGTCATATTGTCGGCGCAATGCACCGACAAACGCGTCAATATGGTCACACCTGACCTCATCGCACGCTACCCCGACGCGCACGAGATGGCCCAGGCCCACCCCGACGAAATCTACAACTACATTAAGAGCGTATCATACCCCAACAACAAGGCCAAGCACCTTGTTGGCATGGCACAGAAGCTATGCAGTGACTTCGGAGGCGAGGTGCCCGACACCCTTGAGGAACTCGTTACGCTGCCCGGCGTGGGACGCAAGACTGCCAATGTAATTCTCTCCGTAGTGTGGGACAGAAGCGCCATGGCCGTAGACACCCACGTGTTCCGCGTGAGCCACCGCATTGGGTTGGTGCCCAAACGCTGCACCACTCCCTACAGTGTGGAGATGGAGCTGATGAAACACCTTCCGCAAGATATCATTCCCAAAGCCCATCATTGGCTCATCCTGCACGGGCGTTACGTATGCAAGGCCCGCACACCTGAATGCGGCAAGTGTGGACTGACCGAAGTGTGTAAAGAGTACCTCAAACAGCACCCTAAAAGAGTATAAAGCCCCATGAGCAACAACAAGAAGTGGAAAGTCCTGGACAGGGAGTATCTTTTCAGACGTCCGTGGCTGACAGCACGACGCGACAAGCTTGAACTACCCGACGGCAGAATCATGGACGAATATTATGTCCTTGAATACCCCGATTGGGTAAATGTGATTGCCATAACCAAAGACGGACAGGTCGTTATGGAGAAGCAGTACCGTCACGGCCTGGAAGTGATCAGCACCGAGTTGCCGTGCGGAGTGATTGAGGAAGGCGAAGAGCCATTGGAGGCTGCCAAGCGCGAACTGCTTGAGGAGACAGGCTACAGCGGAGGTGAGTGGAGCAAGCTGATGACGCTATCGCCCAACCCCGGTTCAATGAACAACCTCGCGCACTGCTTCCTTGCCGTGGGCGTCGAAAAGACAGCCCAGCAGTCACTCGACGAGAACGAGGAGCTTGAGGTGTTGCTTATGAGCGAGGACGAAGTGAAGTCACTGCTCCATGAAGGCGGTATATGTCAGGCACTGATGGTTGCCCCGCTCTACAAATACTTCAGCCAAAAGGAATAAAAGAGCAATAGAATTACATAAAGAAATTTTATTTGAAAATATTACCTCTTTTATATAAAAAACATTATCTTCGCAGAATGAAATAGTGTCGGTAATTGTTATTATCCGCAGAGTGTAAAGATTTAGAGATCCTTCCGTTCCGTCAGGATGACAACAACAAATACCTGTCATGCTGGAGCGGAGCGAACATCTAAAAAAAGGGAAGAGAGATCCTTGACTTCACCCTCCGCTGACCCACGGGTACCTGTCATGCTGAATGAAATGAAGCATCTCAAAAAAAACAAAAGAGTTCCTTCGCTCCACTCAGGATGACAATATATGCAGAATGACAAGAACTGCACTATAAACTCAACAAGCATTTAACAACATTTTATTAACATAAAATCAATTAAGCTATGACAATTGACAATTTCAAGTTTGCCGGCAAAAAGGCAATCGTTCGTGTTGATTTCAATGTACCCTTGAACGAGGAGGGTAAGATTACTGACGACACCCGTATCCGCGGTGCTCTTCCCACATTGAAGAAGGTATTGGCTGACGGTGGTGCTCTCATCATCATGTCACACATGGGCAAGCCGAAGGGTAAGGTTAACGCAAAGTACTCTTTGAGCCAGATTGTTGACGCTGTTTCAGAGAAGCTGGGTGTACCCGTACAGTTCGCTCCTGACTGCGCAAAGGCTGCCGAGGCTGCTGCCGCTTTGAAGGCCGGCGAGGTATTGATGCTCGAGAACCTCCGTTTCTATCCCGAGGAGGAGGGCAAGCCTGTTGGTATCGACAAGGAGGATCCTGCTTACAACGATGCAAAGAAGGCAATGAAGGAGTCACAGAAGGAGTTCTCAAAGACACTCGCTTCTTATGCTGACTGCTACATCAACGACGCATTCGGTACAGCTCACCGCCGTCACGCTTCAACAGCAGTCATCGCTGACTACTTTGACGCAGACAACAAGATGCTCGGCTACTTGATGGAGAAAGAGGTTCAGGCTGTTGATAACATCCTCAAGGACATCAAGCGTCCATTCACAGCAATCATGGGTGGTTCAAAGGTATCTACAAAGATCGGTATCATCGAGAACCTCATGGACAAGGTAGACAACCTCATCCTCTGCGGTGGTATGACATACACATTCGCTAAGGCTCAGGGTGGCCAGATCGGCCGTTCAATCGTTGAGGACGACAAGCTCGACCTCGCTATCAGCATCATGGAGCAGGCAAAGGCTAAGGGCGTTAACCTCGTTCTCGCTAAGGACTGCGTTGCAGCTGACGACTTCTCTAACGACGCCAACACACAGGTATGCCCTGCAGGTGCAATCCCCGAGGGTTGGGAAGGCCTTGATGCAGGTCCTCAGGCTCAGAAGGACTTCGCAGCAGCTATCGTTGACGCAAAGACTATCCTCTGGAACGGTCCTGCAGGTGTGTTCGAGTTCGACAACTTCACAGCCGGCTCACGTGCTATCGCCGAGGCTATCGGCAAGGCAACTGCTAACGGTGCGTTCTCACTCATCGGTGGTGGTGACTCTGTAGCATGTATCAACAAGTTCGGTATGGCCGACCAGGTATCATACATCTCAACAGGTGGTGGTGCTCTTCTCGAGGCTATCGAGGGTAAAGTTCTCCCAGGCGTAGCAGCTATCAAGGGCGAATAATATCCCGCTTGAACAATTTATAATAAACAGCGCGGGCAACCGCGCTGTTTATTATATAACAGAAATGTTCAACCGAGCGGTTGAACATTCGACAACACGGAGAATATACAGACTCCTCCGTCCTTAGGACACCTCCTCTATAAACAGAGGAGGACTGAGAAAGAAGAACTTAAACAAAAGACAACAGTGCTCCTCATGATAAGAGGCCATTGCGAGGGAGCAATGTTTGCGACAAAGGGAGCTTTAGCTCCCCAGAGGAGTACCGAAGGACTTTGTCACGAAGCGGTGAGGAGTAGAATAAAACTCATCCGTCTTCAAAGCAAGTTTGAATCCACCTTCTCTATAAACAGAGAAGGACTGAGAAGAACTTAAACAAAAACAAAATACTCCTCATGACAAGAGACAAACTTCGTGCAAGTGAGTGAGACACAAAGCTTGCTTTGATGTTTATCAACAAGCGCAGCCGAAGTTCGCCAAAGGCAACTGTCACAAAGTGACTGAGTAGTAGAACAACAATAAATTCATGGACGAAAAACGTATCAAAGACATTCAGAAGAGCGTCGCCGGCGCTCTGGCCGAGGAGAGGTTGAAGAGGGCCATCGATACCCTTGGAGAGGGCATCGACGAGCTGCAGGATTGGGAACTGCGTACACGCTACACCGAGATGCAGACAGCATACAGGTATATGCTGGAGTATCTGCGGCAGGGCATGCCCGACCCCGACAGGGAACGGCTCCACGGCGAGCTGATTGGCCGATGCTACGTCATCAACGACCAGATAGCCGTGGCAAGGCTCACCGAGCACTCCACCAAGGTATACTGCCAGATGCGCCGCAAGTACAAGGGAGTGAGCGAGGCCGACGGCGTATATGCAAGGCTCAGGGAGAACTTCGCCAACAGCGATGTGGCACAGAGCCTCCCCGCCGACGAGTGCCGTACCCTCAACGAGAGACTTGCCACAGAGCACGAGCAGCTGTTGCAGCAGCTCTTCGGCATACTGTGGAGCAGCAACTGCTGGAGCAAGGGCGATGCCGAGAATATATACAACTGCATCAGCAGTGCCGAGATAGCCCTCGATGACCGCGCCGTAGCCGTGAGTGCCATCACGCTGAGCGCCCTCAAGTGCTTTGAGCCACTGAAGGCTATCACCCTATGCAAGCTCGCGTCAAGCCCCGAGAGCCTGCTCTCCACACGCGCCATCATAGGACTCATCATAGTGCTGTTCACCTACCGCCAGCGCATCAAGCACTACCCCGAGATAGGCAATGCCCTCGCTTCCCTACGCGAAGATGCCACCATCATGCGCCGCATTGAGACAATACAGATACAGCTGCTGCGCAGCCGCGAGACACAGAAGATAGACCGCAAGATGCGCGAGGAGATCATCCCCGCCATAATGAAGAACCCCAACCTGCGCGGCAATAAGCTCAGCATGGACATCCTCAAGGAGATTGAGGACGACGAGGACAAGAATCCCGAATGGAAGAAGTGGATTGAGGAAGACCGCATAAAAGGCAAGATCGAAGAGATGAGCAAGTGGCAGATGGAGGGTGCCGACGTATATATGAGCACCTTCTCACAGCTCAAGAACTTCTCCTTCTTCGGCGAGATAAGCAACTGGTTCCGTCCTTTCGATACCAACGTCCCCGCCATAGCCGCCATACTCCCAAAGGAGATAAAGAGCAGCACAAGCATCATCAGCGCCATCTGCGCATCGCCGTTCTTCTGCAACAGCGACAAGTTCTCCTTCTGTCTCACCTTCGAGCGCATACCCAAGGAGCAGCGCGACGCCCTCATGGCACAGATGACAGGCGCCGACCAAGCCGAGCAGCAGCCCGACTTTCAGTCGGTCATCCCCGCCGACAAGCGCGCCGAGGTAGAGAGCAACCAGTACATACAGGACCTCTATCGGTTCTTCAAGGTATCGAACTACCGCCACGAGTTCAGCGACCCCTTCGCCATGTCGCTCAACCTGCTGGAGAGCGAAACCCTTGCCCCACTCATCGAGAGCAACGATGCCCTGCTGCGTACCTTCCGTTATCTGGTGGAGAAAGAGTACTACAGCGAAGCCTTCAAGGCTGGCCGCAGCTATGAGAAGAGCGGTGAGTGCGATGCACAGTTCTTCCAGGAGATGGGCTTCTGCGCACAGAAAGAGTGCTACTACGACACCGCCGTCGACTACTACACCAAGGCCGACATAGTGAAGCCCGACACCCTGTGGACCCTGCGCCACATAGCACAGTGCTACCGTCTGCAAGGTGAGTCGGAGAAAGCCCTCAGCTACTACCTCATGGCCGAGGAGCTCGCACCCGAGAACATTTCCCTGCTGATGCAGACCGGCGAGAGCTACGCCACCCTCAAGCAGTACGAAGAAGCCTTCGCCCGTTTCTACAAGGTAGAATACCTCAAGCCCGACTCCCTGCGTGCCATGCGCGCCATTGCCTGGTGCTCATTCATCACCGGCAAGGACGACCAGGCCCGCGGCTACTACCGGCGTCTGATGGAGCAGCCCCACCCCACCTTCGAGGACTACCTCAATGCCGGCCACGTGGAATGGGTAACAAAGAACAATGCCAAGGCTGTGAAGCTTTACGAAAAAGCAAAAGTAATAGGTGGAACAGAAAAGGTTTCCGACACACTAATGCACGATTGTGACATACTGCTAAAACGAGGAGTAAGCGAAACAGAACTGCAACTGCTAATTGATTTAATATCATAGAGGTATAGACAATGTTGGCAGCAGTTGGTCGCAGGCAGCGCGGTAAGGTCGCGCCCTGCGGGATGCGATAAGACAACATTGTCAGTGCCGCACATGTAGAATGGGTAACCGTGTAGTGAGTATGTTGCATGTTGTTTGTTGTTTAATGTGTAATTGTTTAATTCAAAGCTGCTCCCCTTGTTTGTAATCAAGGGTTGAGCTCCGCAAAGCGGTGAGGGGCTAAAATAAACGTGCAATGTTTAAAGGGCCAAATAACACATCAAAACCAAAAACACAAAGATTTAGTGCTCCTCTTGGTTGAAGAGGAGCTGTCACTTTAGTGACTGAGGAGATAAAATAAATGTGTATTGTTTAACAAGTAAACGTTTAAATGGCGAACCGATGTGTTCGCCCTCCTTGTCATCCCGACAGAGCGTAGCGACGAGGGATCTCAGCGTCCGTTAACATCTATTGACACGGCAATATGTAGCTTAATTATTTTTTAGGTTACGACCATTGTGTTAAAGCAGATTGGTGCAATAATGGCTACAAATGCTGTAAAGACAGTTCTTGCAAGTGTTCTAGAACGTGTAAACTTAGGCAAATGAGAGGGCTGAAATACATTTATAAACACTGCGAGTACTGTTTGGTCCACTCTCCAATGGGGTATTGTGTAGGAGCGAAACAGATGTTCGCCCAAAGATACCATAAAAACAAAGGCAGACCTATGGTCTACCCTTACATATAGTACAAAACACAGTCACCGTAACGAAACGCACCGCCAATTTTATTGTACGAAAAAAACGATTACTTCAACGTCCTTATTAGTATCAAAACCATTGACAGATATTGAAGTAATCGAATTACGATATGCCAAACAATTGGCTACTCTCTGTGAGATTTAGTAATAGTACAGCCTCGGGCCTCCCATTTTTCTCTTATACTCTTCATCTTGCTACGAATACGGCTCCTGTCCGAAGCATCATATTTCTCAGGATAGGTATCCATATTAGCCAATTGTGAATCGTACTCGGCATATGAGCGGCTATCACTAACCCATGCCGTGCCACAGTCTGCTTTTGTTTTCTTCGATGATGCCTTAGACTTCTTCTTTGAAGAACCACCACCAGCCTGGTCATTGTTATCATCTTCATAAGCAGTATCTTCAGCATCACCAACTGCGCCGGCACTGCCACCTGACTTTATATCATTAACAAGCTGTGCGGCAGTAAGCGCACCCTCTGCAAAATAATTGAGACTTTCAAACAAGTCGCGTCTCATGTTCTTATTGATTTCTGAACGCTCATGTGCAAGTTGCCTATATCTTTCCGAACTTGACAAAGTCACCATCTCATCGCCATCAATATTCACAACATTCCACTCCTCGTCAGGCAACACATGCAACACCACTCCTGAAGGGTAGTTGTCGGACATCATTCCATAGTAGAACTCTCCGTCCTCAAAGACAATGACACCCAAACCTGTGAAAACACGCTTATTTACCTCACCAATAAATATCGAGTAGTTATCAGTCTCAAAGAGCGAGAAATAACGGTTTATATCGACATCTTCTTCAGGGAGCGGATATACCGACCCAGGCTTGTCATCAATAAAATTACCTTCGTAAATCAAATCGCCATTCGGGGCATAACAACACCCCTTACCATTTTTCTTACCATTCTTGAAACCGCCTGTATAAACTACAGCACCGTCACAGTTCTTTATAAATTTACCTTCTGGAGAAAACTGCATACCTATACCCGTTTTAGCATTTTTATTAAAATCACCAATGTATATAGTACCATTCTTCTCTTTCAGGCAACCCATTCCACTGCGTTTGCCTTTGATGAACTGCCCTTTGAAATGCTCTTTAGAACTACTTGTCGGGAATAAATTATTCAAGACCTCGCTATATATCGACGGCTGTGCATTAACAGAACCTATGCACACAATAAGTAGAGAAATAAGGAAACATCTCATAGCTTTAGAATGTTTTACTTGACATACTCAGGAAGCGTTACATGTTTGCCCTTGGCAACAAGTTTCGCACCTTTCTTCTCACTCAGTTCAACCATTTCTATGTCATTCGTAATCTTAATCTTCAACTCAACATAATGCACCGAACCTTCAGTCAAGTTCAACTGTATCTCACTTTCATAGTGCTGGACATTCTTGTTTACAGGGTTAGTATAATTATATTTCCAATTCAACAAAACCTTGCCAGGTTCATTGAAAGTACACTTCTTTATACAACTCTTGTATGTAGTCAACACAAGAGTATCGGTCATCGATGTTGGAGGAGTAACTTTCACCTTCTCCACTGGCCCACGGAACTCAAATTTATCCTTACCATTTACTGTAACCTCCGACTCTGCATTGGCATACTTTTTACCAATCAGATACACGACACTCTGAGCTTCAGCTTTTTCAGAACAGAAAGAGAAGAGGAACAAAGACAAAAACAGGACCTTGAAAGTCAATGAAACCTTACTAAACATAACACTAGCCCTAATCTCGTGTCGGGCACAACCATTAAACGTTAAAATTTACAAAACAGTACAAATTTAATATCTCAAAAATTATAAACAAAATTATATTGATAAAAACTGTAACGCGTAAAAACAGTTACATGAAATCATCATTAATGCAGCATTTTAAAGCAACAAAGCACCCCAAATCAGCAAAATATGTTTGAACGGATTGCGATAAATAGTGTGTGATGGTGAACGAGAATGATGAACACATCAGAGCCAAAACACAAAAAGCTGCTCCCCTTGTTTGTAATCAAGGGTTGAGCTCCGCAAAG
>CALCYA010000096.1 GCA_937906165.1 uncultured Bacteroidales bacterium
GAATGACAAAATACGCTAAATTTTAGTATAAATTCTTATATCGAACTCACGTTAATATAAAAAAACCGGCACGCTGTAGAAACGTGCCGGTTTTTTATGTATATCGGTTGGATGCTATTTGATGCCGATCTTTTTGAGAGTGTCAGCCGTAATTACCTGATGCACGGAGTCGGCATATTCCTGCTGCATCCTTGCGAACCGTTTCCAACTGCGCTGTACTTTGTTTACGAACGATATGGTCTGTTTCCAATCCTTGAACTCTCCGTTGCGGCATACGCTGTCATTGTAGAATTCAGGTATGCTCTTTTTCATCAGGAATGTATCTACGTTGCCAATCCAGATATTTCTGTCATATCCGTGTTTCTCGGCAAGTCTCATGGCGTCACGGATGTGTCCATATCCGGCATTGTATGATGCCAGTACGAAGTTGATGCGCTCGTCTGAATGCTTTACTCCCCGGAACATCCTGTAGAGTGACTTCAGGTATCTTGCCGAAGCATGGATGTTGGCACTGTTGTCTGCGTGGAGCGAGTCGGGAACGTCAAGACCGTTGAGTGTGTTCGGCATCATCTGCATCACACCCTTGGCGCCTACACTTGAAACAGCAGCGCTGTCAAAGCGTGATTCGGTGTACGCGATTGCTGCGATGAGCATCCAATCAAGCTCTAAACTGTCGGCAGCCTGACGGAAATGGTCGTCGTAATGCGATATCCACACATGTGGTGAAAGGTATTCGTATTCGGGTTCAAGTACTTGTTCTTCAATTGTCTCAACAGGTCTGTGCCCGAAGATGTTGCTTCCCCCTGCAACGAAAAGTGCAAACAGCATCAACAATAGGATGGGGTATGTATATCTGAAATTCATGGTTCAGTAAAGGGGGATGTCTTGTCGGTACCAATCTTTGCAAATATAATCCTTTTGCCTTAAAAACCAACTTCTGTTTATGTGAAAAAATCTTTATAGCTCCAATAGTATAATTTTTTCTTTAATAAGTCGCTATAATGAAAGATTTTATTAAATTTGCAGAGAATTACGCCCATCGGGCATAATAAGACTATCTAACTACTTTAAAGTATTAAATAACTATGGTAAATTACAAAGAATTAGGTCTTGTAAACACTAAGGAGATGTTTGCAAAGGCAATGAAGGGCGGTTACGCTATCCCAGCTTTCAACTTCAACAACATGGAGCAGTTGCAGGCTATCATCATGGCTGCTGTTGAGACAAAGTCTCCGGTTATCCTCCAGGTATCAAGCGGTGCCCGCAAGTATGCTAACCAGACTCTTCTCCGTTACATGGCAGAGGGTGCTGTCGAGTATGCAAAGGAGCTCGGTTGCACAAACCCTGAGATCGTTCTCCACCTCGACCACGGTAACTCTTTCGAATTGTGTAAGTCTTGTATCGACATGGGCTTCTCTTCAGTTATGATCGACGGTTCACACCTTCCATATGAGGAGAACGTTGCTCTCACAAAGCAGGTTGTTGAGTACGCTCACCAGTACGGTGTTACTGTTGAGGGCGAGCTCGGTATCCTTGCAGGTGTTGAGGATGACGTAGTTGCTGAGCACCACACTTATACACGTCCTGAGGAGGTTGTTGACTTCGTTACTAAGACAGGTTGCGACAGCTTGGCTATCTCTATCGGTACTTCTCACGGTGCCAACAAGTTCAAGCCCGAGCAGTGCACACGCAACGAGAAGGGTGTTCTTGTTCCTCCCCCATTGGCATTCGACGTTCTCGAGGGCTGTATGAAGGAGCTTCCCGGTTTCCCAATCGTTCTCCACGGTTCTTCTTCAGTTCCACAGGAGGAGGTTGAGACAATCAACAAGTACGGTGGTGCTTTGAAGGATGCTATCGGTATTCCTGAGGAGGAGCTCCGTAAGGCAGCATCTCTCGCAGTTTGTAAGATCAACATTGATAGCGACAGCCGTCTTGCTATGACTGCAGCTATCCGTGAGGTATTCGCTACAAACCCTGCAGAGTTCGACCCAAGAAAGTATCTCGGTCCTGCTCGCGAGAACATGAAGAAGCAGTACATCCACAAGATTGTGAACGTACTTGGTTCAGATAACAAGCTCGCTTAATTTGTTTTTTAAAAAGGCATCTGCTGCGTTACGTTCAATTTTGTAAACAGTCATTTAGGTCACTAAACTCCTGTCTTCAAAATTTTTGCAAGCCTTGCCTTCGGCGAGCCTTTTAGACGCTCGCAGTAAAACGTTAAAGTAAACTTTACGTTTAGCTCGCTTGGCTTAAGCCTTGCATCAGAGCTTTTTAAAATGACAAATGGTTATACTATCAAGGGGTGACTGCAAAGTCACCCCTTGATTTATGCCTGTTGTTTCGGCGGTTTGTATTATCTTTGTGTTCAGTATAATGTTTGTAATGAAAAAGATTCAGGAAATAGCCATTGCGGAGTATGATTATCCGTTGCCTGATGAGAGGATTGCAAAATATCCCCTCGCACAGCGTGACAGTTCAAAACTCCTGCTTTATAATAAGGGTGTGGTGAGTGAGGATGTCTTCTCTAACCTGCCCAAGTATATCCCGCAGAATGCATTGATGGTTTTCAACAACACCAAGGTCATTCAGGCGCGTCTGCGATTCCGTAAGGAGACGGGTGCGCTCATTGAGGTCTTCTGTCTTGAGCCGGAACAGCCTTGTGACTACCAGCAGATATTCCTTGAGACAAAGGAGTGTGTGTGGCTGTGTCTTGTAGGTAACTCGAACCGTTGGAAGGGTGGTGTGCTCTCACAGGTTGTTGAGGTCGGCGGTAAAAATGTGACTCTGTCGGTGGAGCGCGTCGGTGGTCCTGCAGCTGTGAATCACGTGCGTTTCTCATGGGACGGCGGCGTCTCTTTTGCCGAGTTACTTGAGGCTGCCGGTGAGTTGCCTATTCCTCCGTATCTCAACCGCAGGACTGATGAGAGTGACACGCGTACCTATCAGACGGTCTATTCTAAGATAAAGGGCTCTGTGGCAGCGCCTACTGCCGGACTGCATTTTACTCCGGCTGTGCTTGAGGCTCTTACGTCTGCCGGCATAGAGCGCGAAGAGGTTACATTGCACGTGGGTGCGGGTACATTCAAGCCTGTGAAGAGTGAACTCATTGCCGACCATGAGATGCACGAGGAGTATATCGAGGTGCGTAAGGCTCTGATTGAGAAGATTGTTGCAGCCGGAGGCGAGGCTGTTGCTGTGGGTACTACATCGGTGCGCACACTCGAGAGCCTGTACTTCCTTGGTGAGCTGGTGGCAGAGAATCCGTCTGTAACGCAGGATGAACTGCATGTGAACCAGTGGACTCCTTATAACCGTGAGCACTCATTGGCAACGGTGGATTCATTGAAAGCGCTGTTGGAGTGGATGGAACGCAACGGGCTTGACCGTGTACATTCACACACGCAGATAATGATTGCTCCGGGCTACAGGTACCGCATTGTAAAGGCTATTGTCACCAACTTCCACCAGCCGAAGAGCACACTGCTTCTGCTTGTGTCTGCATTTGTGGACGGTGACTGGCGCACTATATATGATTATGCCCTTGCCAACGGGTTCCGTTTCCTCAGTTACGGTGACAGTTCACTGCTTATTCCATAAGTACCTTCAGTTACCACCTTGATTATTGATTTGTGTATGATAACAAAAATTGACGACATAACATATCTGCTCGATAGCGACAAGAAGTGCGCTACTGTTACAAAGAGTCTGTCGCCCTATTCGGGCGCGGTGGTGATACCTTCGTCCATTGCGGTTGATGATGTTGAGTATGCCGTTGTGGATATCCTTGATGAGGCTTTCATGGATTGTACCGGACTGTGCTCCGTTGTGCTTGGCGATAATATCGATTCTATCGGCATAAGTGCTTTCGAGGGGTGCTGTATGCTTTCATCCGTGAAATTCAACGATGCACTGCATGCTGTCGGTCTGCAGGCATTCAAGGGGTGTACTTCACTTGTCGAGGTGGTTTTCCCGCCAAAGGTGCTGGTGATAGGCCGCTCGGCTTTTGCAGGGTGTACGGCGCTTGAGAGGGCCTTCTTGCCCGACAACCTCGTGAATATTGAGCCTTCGCTCTTTGACGGTTGCAAGGCTCTTGAGAGGATATCTGTTGGTGAACTTGTGGACACCGTAGGTGAGTATGCTTTCTGTGGTTGCTCGTCACTGAAAGAGGTTGTTCTTCCCGAGGGGCTTCTCTCTGTTGAGGGGTGGTCTTTCCGTGATTGTACGGCATTAAAGACAATCAAATTGCCGCAGAGTGTGGCGGCTGTCAAGAAGGGTGCGTTCTGGGGCTGTTCTGCTCTTGAGGAGTTTGTCTTGCCCGATGCTGTGAATATGCTCGATCAGGGCGTGCTTGCCAACTGTACGTCGCTCAAGAGCGTTTCTCTGCACGAAGGTGTGTTGAGCATCGGCTACGGTGCTTTCTACAACTGTTCGGCAATAGAATGCATAACGTTGCCTGCTGCGGTAGTGAATGTGGGTGACCAGGCTTTCCGCAGCTGCAAGTCCCTGAAGGAACTGCGCGTGCTGTGTGATGCTGCTCCGATGTGCTCGGCCGATATTGCCGATGCCGATGTCTATGCCCGTACTCTGTTGCTTGTGCCTCAGGGAAAAGTGGGGGAATATGGTTTTGCCCGCGTGTGGGACCGTTTCGGTAATATAGAGGAGATTCTCTGAAGTCTTATTTATCTTTTTTCATTTTTTATTGCTGTTCTTCTCGTTTTTTATCACTATATTCGCGTTTCAGTAAATGATGATATATGAAGATAGGTGATAAAGTACGCTTTATTTATGAGACTGGCGGTGGAGTGGTGACAGGCTTCCGCGGTAAGGATATTGTCCTTGTTGAGGATGCCGACGGCTTTGAGATTCCCATGAACGTGCGCGAGTGCGTGGCGGTAGATACCAACGAGTACAATTTCCAGAAAAAGACGGTTACCCCAAAGGAGAAAGAGGAGGTTAAGAAACGCAATGCTCCTGCTAAGGTTGTTCAGGAGGATGAGAATGAACCTTTCGAGCCCATTGTGTCGTACCGCCCCATGGAACGTCCCGAGGGTGAGCGTCTCAATGTGATGCTTGCATTCCTGCCTATGGATGCGAAGTCTCTAAACAACTCGCGTTTCGAGGCTTACCTAATCAATGACAGCAACTATACCCTCTATTTCACATACCTTTCGGCGTCGGGCCGCAGCTGGACCGCACGTGCCAACGGTGTTCTTGAACCCAACTCGAAGATGTTCCTCGAGGAGTTCGGTCGTGAGGAACTTAACGACATCGAGCGTGTATGCGTGCAGCTTCTGCCATTCAAGGAGAATAAGCCTTTTGCCTTGAAGGCTGCAATGAACATCGAGCGTCGCATCGACACTGTGAAGTTCTATAAGCTGCATCTCTTCCGCGAGAACCTTTTCTTTGATGAGGGCGCGCTCATCTATGACCTTGTGGTTGATGACAAGCCTACAAAGGAGGTCTTCACTGATGCCGAGGAAATCCAGAAGATTATTCTTGAGAAGAAAAAGGGTGACCAGCCGCAGAAGCCTGCCCAACAGCCCAAGATAACGAAAGGGAGCGATATCCTTGAAGTTGACTTGCATATCGATGCCTTGCTTGAGACAACAGCAGGAATGAACAATTTTGATATGCTCAACTACCAGCTCGATGTGGTGCGCAGGACAATGGACGAGAACCTCAAATATAAGGGTAAGAAGATTGTCTTTATCCACGGCAAGGGCGAGGGTGTGCTACGCAATGCAATCTCGCAGGAGATACGTCGCAAGTATCCCAAATGCCTTTCGCAGGATGCTTCGTTCCAGAAGTACGGTTTCGGTGCAACAATGGTGATAATAAAATAAATGATATATTATGAGTGAATTTAAAGAAAGTATGTTACAGCGCTTTTTGAAGTTTGTGACATTTGATACAGAATCTTGTGACGATGCAACGACTGTTCCTACAACCGAAGGGCAGTTTGTCTTTGCGCGTTTCCTTGAGCAGGAACTCAAGGCTATGGGCCTGAGCGAGGTTGTCCTTGACGAGAAGGGTTATCTCTATGCTACCCTTCCTGCAAACACTGACAAGGATCTTCCTGTAGTAGGTTTCATCGCACACCTTGATACAAGTCCCGACATGAGCGGCAAGGATGTGAAGCCACGTGTGGTAAGCTACACCGGCGGTAACATCGTGCTCTCGGCAAAGGATGACATAGTGTTGCGCGTGTCTGATTTCCCAGAGGTTGAGAACTACATAGGACACGACCTTATCGTTACCGACGGTCACACTCTGCTCGGTGCCGATGACAAGGCCGGCGTTGCGGAAATCATCACCGCAATAGAGTACCTGCAGGCTCATCCCGAGATTGAGCACGGTAAAATCCGCATTGCTTTCAACCCCGACGAGGAGATAGGCCGTGGTGCCCACAACTTCAACGTTCCTCTCTTCGGTTGCGACTGGGCATATACCGTTGACGGTGGTGCCGAGGGTGAGCTTGAGTTCGAGAATTTCAACGCCGGCAGCGCTCTCTTCACGATACAGGGCCGTAATGTGCATCCTGGTTATGCGAAGGGCAAGATGCTGAATGCCTTGCGCGTGGCAACATCTATCGTTACAACAATTCCTGCAGTGGAGTCTCCCGAGTGTACCGATGGCTACCAGGGTTTCTATCACCTGATGGGCATCAACGGAGGTGTAGACCATGCCGAGGTGTCATATATCATCCGTGACCATAACGGTGAACTCTTTGCAAAGCGCATGGCATTCATGCGTACAGTGGAGAAGGCCATGTGCGAGAAGTACGGCAACGGTGTTGTCTCTCTTGAACTCAAGGAGCAGTACCGCAACATGCGTGAGCAGGTGGAGCCGAAGATGCATATAATCGAGCTTGCCAAGATGGCTATGCAGCAGGCCGACGTGGTGCCTCTTGTGAAGCCCATCCGCGGTGGTACTGATGGTGCGCAGCTCTCTTTCATGGGGCTTCCCTGTCCTAACCTATTTGCCGGTGGCGTGAACTTCCACAGCCGTTATGAGTTCGTGTCTGTACAGGTGATGGAGAAGGCTGTGAAGACTATTGTGAATATTGCAGCGGGTGTAAAGGATTTGGCGAGATAACCTTTTTTCGACATAAGAAAATAATAATCGCACGGACAAAGATTCGTGCGATTATTATTTATTGCTGTTCAATATTATATCCATGTGGATTTTGTGGAAGTCAGAAGCCTGCTGTCCGGTATGTGTCCATGTCGGACTTTTTTATCTATTTTGATTCCCAGAAATCAAGATATTGTTTCGCTACCTTTTCGGGGGTGTGATGCTTCTCTATGAATTCGATACTCTCTCTCTGCATTGTGGAAATCTTCTCTTTGTTTTTTATCAGCCATTCAAGTTGCCTGTAAACATCCTCTTCGTCCGGTACGACATTGACCATTGGTCTCAGATCCTTCTCTCCAAGTATGTCATAGCACTCCTCTTCGGCTCCGCCAACTACAATCTTGCCTTTTGACATTGCAAGCAGTGCATTCATGCCCGGTGAATATCCGTATAGCTGGTCAAGCAGTATGTCACAACTGTTTACCATGTTTGTGTATTGCTCAAAAGGAACATTCTCGGCCTTGAGCATTTCGCACTCTTCGGGATAGTCCATTTCTACTCGTTCAAGTGCACGCAGCATGATATCGGTACCTTTGTATATGTTGCGGCTCTTGTTTATTCCTATGAAGAAACGCACCTTCTGCTTGCCGTCATGGGGAACCGATGCGGACGCACGGTCACTGTAAATCGGGAAAGGTATGTATGTGAGCTTGTGGGGATAATCGTTCCTGTAAGCTGTATGGTACTCATACATCCCTGCTATGATCCCGTTGCAGCTGTCGGCAATCTCTTTGTTTAGCCTCTCTTTTGCTGTACCCTGCCAGTCGGCTGCCTGTTCAATGGTGTAGTCATTGAGTATCTCCTTGTCGCCGATGTTGAAATCGGAGTAGCGGAATATATGCGGTTTGCGTTTGCAGGCCTTGACCCAATAGGCGTCCATGCCGAATGCTCCGAGGAAGATTTTCTTGTTGTGTCTTTTGAGGTAGCGGTATATCGGGGCAATACGTTCTGCCTTTATTTCAAGGAACATCGGATTTATCAGTTGTACCACATCGTATCCCCTGAATTTCGGCAAAAGGGCATATGTCTTCAACAGGTAGCTTATTCCACCAAGCTTTGTACATTTGCGCACAAGTGAGATGTCCCGCCTGTAGTCTTTCCAGAAATCTCCGTTGCTGACAACGCATACTTCATGCCCGAGGGTGCGTAGTCCTTCGGCAAGTGTCCAATGTACGTTGCTGTATTCTCCAATAAGCAGTATCTTCATCTCTTTGTCGGTTTCTTGCGTGGAACAATGAGGCGCAGTATCTTCATACCGGTCCGGCTGTTTGCCAGCGAACGGAAAATTCTGTATTTAAAAGAGTAGTCAGCATTAGCTAAAGGGAACAGCCCTAACGGTTTGAGATGTGACTCGCATTCGTCATATATCTCATCGGCTCTCATGCCATTGAACATCATATTGAGTATGACGTCAACGCAGAGTGTGTGCAGTTTGTGTGTTATACCGGCTCTCTGTATGATGTTTGCACCAGCAGTGTGTGTACTCCTGTATGCTGCCACGCGTTCTATTATAGTGAACATATTGTCAATACGCCTCTTCTCGAACTCACTTGAGTTATTGGCGGTTGTTGACCCTTCTCTGATGCGGTAGCAGTAAGGCTTGGCATCACTGGCAACGAGTGTCTGTGCGTGGTAATGGAGGAGGGTGTTGAATTCTTCATCTTCATGGAATATGCTTTCGGGAAACCTGATGCAGTTATCAATGGCCAGGCTCCTTTGGAAGAAATAGGTGCAAGGGCTTCCGCTCAGGTTGTTGTCTCTCATGAAAACAGCTCCGCTGATGGTGTTGCTGAAATTGACCTTATGAGGCCTTATGGTGTCGGGCCTGTCATCGGTCTTGACAATATATCCGAAACGTAGTATCTGTGGCCTCTCACTTTCCAGCATCGCTATGCATTGCAACATATCTCCGTTTGGGAAAAGATAGTCATCGGCATCGACGAACTGTATGTATTTTCCTTGGGCCTCTTCAATACCCCTGTTGCGGGCACGTCCAGGCCCTCCATGATTGTTGTTGATGAGTTTGATGTTATAATTCTTGTACTCGTTGCATAACCACAACGGTTGTTCTTCAGATCCGTCGTCAACGATTATTATTTCGTATGTCCCGTTGGGGAGTGCCTGCTCTATTATGCTGTCTATGCAACGCTTAAGCATCTCCCTGGGGAGGTTGTAATGTGGTATTACTATAGATAAAAGCATTGTCAGTTCAGCTTTTTGTGGAGTAGTGCAAGTATTCTGCAATGTATGTTTGCTCCGAATAGTGCAAAAGGTGTATATTTGATTTTTTGCGGAATGGATAGTTCCATCCTGTATAGCCTGTCAATCTTTATCCTTTTCTCCTTGACAAGTGCCACGGCATTCTTGCGCTCTTCCTTATTACCGTCTGAACAACGGAACAGGCTCGACAGGTTGTCGATACAGCGTAGCAGTATCCTGTCGGCATAATTCTCTAATCCTTTTATCACTGACACCTTATCATGGAGCGTGGCAAGGTTGCGGAACAGGAAGTAGAAATGCTTGAACGAGTGACTGTTGCTTATACTTTCATTATTGTCATAATAATAATAGAATCCGCAATCGGAGTAGTATACGTTCTCGCAACTGCTGAAAAGGATAGGTGTAATTAGGGTGTCTTCGAATACCTCTCCTTCGGGGTATCTGATGAACATGAACATATCGGCACGGTATATCTTGTTGCAGGCGTAGCAGTGTTCGTATCCCTGCCGCTCTATCCAGTCCTTGAATATTTGTTCGTTGCCCGATATCTTCTGTGGCTTGAAAGAGATGACTTTGCTTCTGGGTGATTCGTAATATGCTACAATAGGGTATTCAAGTATATCAATGTCGGGGTTGGACATCAGTATGTGCATATTGTAGTAATATGTGCCCGAAGCTACGGCATCATCACCGTCGACGAATGTGATGTACTCGCCTCTGGCGGCTGCAATACCGGCATTACGGGCCGATGAGAGACCTCCGTTTTTTTTATGGATAACCCTTACCTTGTCACATTCCTGTGCGTAGCGGTCACATATCGCTCCGCAGTTGTCGGGTGAGCCGTCATCAACAAGAATAAGCTCATAGTCGGTATATGTCTGCTGCAGTATGCTTTCGATGCATCGCTGCAGATAACGTCTTACCTTGTATACCGGAACTATTATGCTTAATTTCATCTCTTGTTGTCTCTTTTCACGCTTTAGCGCAAAGATAATAACAAACGAGCGAGAAATATTAAGTTTACTTCAATATTTTTCACAGCGAGTGCAGAAAATCTTTGAGGATGCCGCAAAGGTAGCAACAAACGGGCGGGATATATGAAACCTGTTTCAATATTTCACAGCGAGTGCAGTCTATTTTCGCGGTTTATCGCAAATATACATAATAACAGCAATAAACAGCTTTTAAGGACCATTTAAAATAGACGGGTAGGGCAAGCCTCAGAGCTGGTGGAAACATTATGGGCATCAGCCACTAATTGATAGCCGACGCCCATAACCACTAATCACAATAATTTTACGTAGTCTCTATTATTCTTCAAAGAAGTGGAAGATGTTGTACCATTCCATCCTCTTTCTTGCAAATTCCTGCCCGTTCTGCTCGGCAAGCCCGTACCAGTAGGCTGCCTTCGGCTCGTTCTTTTTTACACCGCGTCCTTTCTCATAGCAGTAGCCTACACGTTCCATAGCCTGCGGGTGTCCCTGCTCTGCAGCTTCCTTATACCATCTGAAAGCCTCTTTCTTGCTTTTCTTTACGTATTTGCCGTTTTCGTAATAGCTTGCCAGTTTGTACTGTGCCATAGGATGATTCTTCTCGGCTGCCTTCACGAGGTGTCTGATGGTCTGGCTCTTGCGCAGTTTGCGCTTTCCGTAACCGGCGATGGAGTCTTCCCGTTCCATGATGTTCGCGACGGCTAAAAGACTTGTGGGTTCCTCTTTCTCTATGGCTTTTTCGAACCATTCGCGTCCTTTTATACTGTCCTGCTCAACAATATCCCCGTTCATGTATATATGTCCCAATGTCGCTTGTGAAATTGCATTGCCATTTTCGGCCGACATTGTGTAGTAATGCAGTGCCAATGAATCATTCCTTGTCGTTCCAATGCCGTACAGATAGCAACTTGCCAGGTTATGCAATGCTTTCTCCTGTCCCAGATTCGCTGCTTTGCGGAAGTGCTTGAAGGCCTCGATACTGTCCTTGGCGATGCCTGTACCATTGAGGTAGCAGACACCGGCATTGTATATGGCGTCGGAATAACCCAGTGCCGCAGCCTCGCAGAACTGTTCAAAAGCCTTTTCGTATTCGTTCTGGATGTAGAGCATCCGTCCGTTCTCTGTCAGTATGTAACAGTGTGCCAGCAGGTCGGGAGTGTGTATGCCGATGATAGGTGTAACCAACTGTCTCTTGATATCTGCAAATGTATTATCTTCGGCTTCTCTGGTGGTGATGTTACCGTTGTTGCCATAGAATATACCGCCGGCATATCCTTCTATGTCTACCGCGAGTCTGCGTGCCTGGGTACAGTTGTATAGCTCTACCTCTATCTTGCCGTCATCAGCGGCTTTTACATCCGGCATCCACAGTAGTGTGCGGCGATAGTCTCCCATTGTGCTGTCGGGGCGCATTGTGCTGTAGTCTGGGGCATAGAACTTCTTGTTCTCGTTATATCCATATACCATAGTGTAACGTGAGTTGTCGTTACGTGCCAATTGTGGTACAATACCTTTTGCTGCAGCATCCTCCTTGTGTGGTATGAAACAGGCCACATAGTTTGGTATACTGTTGGAACTCATCATGTAAAGGCCGCCATTGACGTATGTCTGGTATTGTATCGCATCGGGTGCGTCATCGATGTCACCGCTTCTTGGGGCTATGCCTGACTTGTAAATGAATGAGGCATAGAATGATGAATATCTGAAGTTTCCTATTGTCTTGGCCCTACGGCTACGGCTGTTCTCCCAAAGTTCGTGTTGCTTGCGGGTATTCTCGTCGGAGCGTATAATGATCTCGTCGAAATTTGTCATCTTAACGGGGTCTACACCTTTGAGATACTCCGTGTCAATGGCTGGAATTGTGTCCGACGAGTATTCTCCGTCAACAACAATACTCTGTATCCAATAGCACCAGTTGAGGTTGTGGCGCCAGAATGCACTGCGCAGTACCTGATACGCGCTGAGCGACGTGTAGTATGACGGGTCAATCATAGGTGGCCTGTTTACTATAGATGAATGATTGCTGAAATCATTATAGCTGGCGTAAACCTGCCCCGAATAATCAGGTCCGAAGTGGTTGATGTTGGTTATCCTGTTCCATCTTTCAAGGGGCCTGTATGTCGGTTCTTCTGTCTCGTAATATGACGGGTCTGTCAGGACGGGATTATAACCGCTCAAGTCTTCCCCGAAATCCATCGAACTCCAACTGGCTCTGCGGTGGAGATAGGTGACATCCATGGCATATTCCCATTCGTCAAGATAGTCGAACCTCATCTCGCTGCGTGGCGGGCGATAGAAAGGGTCCTTCTTCCTCTTTGAGATGACCTCTACATTGGACAAGAGGTATTCGAAAGGATTTATCTTTATCATCTCTTCGTTATACTGCTTCAACTCTTCGGCAGTCATAGCCTTTCCTACATTCCTTTCCCAATAGTGGTAAAGGCGCATCTCGGGCGAGAAATAGCGGTCAAGAACAAATGTGTACATGCTGTCTTGAGGAAAAATGAACCCATTGCCCTTGGGCACCAACTGTGCTACTCGTTTGCCGGTGAAATCTTCGGTCTGTAGGCGGAACTCTCCATTAGCGTCTGTCTTGAAGTCATATCTTGTGAACAGGCTGTCGCTGTATGATATGTTGAGGTCGATTCTTGTATTTGGGAGGTTTGTGACAATCATCTCGTCCAGATGTCCGAATTTGCGGTTGGGTACCTTCTTTATGTAACGTCCTTTGATTGTGATGCCTTTCTCTATAGGCTGCTCTAACTTGGCCTCTTTGTGGCTGAGCTTGCTCCAGTCGTAAGATGTCCAACCGTGGGTGAGCATCACCAGATCAAGTTCTGCGTCACGGTTGTCATTCCCGGGGTCAAAGTAACGGGCGGCGTTGGGGATATATCCTTTGATCTCACTACCCAACAGCATGTATGTGTACATGTTGTATGAGTATGAGGTCTTCTGACGGTTGTCGGCATCGCTTACTGAGATAGAAAAAATTCCCTCTTCTATGGGCTTGCCGTCCTCACGTTCAATGCTGAGTGTTATTTTCTCATAAGGGCTTACCTTGAGACTGTCTACATTGTGCCCATTGCCGGTAACAATGAGACGCGCACTCTCACGGTCGCCGCTTTTGGCCTTCTCATGTCTGACAAAGAACATTCGCTCGGCAAGTGGGATGCCTTCTCCTATAAAGAGCACTACGCGGTTCACTCCTTCGTTCAGGCTGTTCCTGTCTACAGCAAAGGTCATCTCTCTGTCACTTGAGTGGTAACGCTCATAGAAACGGGTCTTTCCACGGTGTAATATGGCGCATCCGACCTCGGTATCAATCTCCAGGTTGTTCTTGATGTTCACTATGATGCTGCCAGCCGACTGTTCTACGTTTATCACCGCACCTTCCTCCTCCACATCAGGCAGGTTGAATCTTCTCTTGCGCTTGCCGTCCTTAAGGATGGCCGTGTACTTGACATCCTCATCGGGTGTGATGGTGAATGACCCCTTTCCCAGATGGGTGGGGGTAGCTGTGAACAGTTCCTTGCCGTCTGCAAGTATTGTTATGCTACGGCTGCTGTTGATGCCGTCGGCTCCGAATACCTCGAATGCAACACGGCTCTCAATGCCGTTGACCAGATGTCCGCCTTCAGGGAAGAACTCCACGTCGGCTACAGGTAGCTGTGCATTTATCCATTCAACCTCTCTTTCAAGGCCGTGTTTGCTGTCATCCTGTTCAATGTCAACGAGAAAACCTCTACGGCGGTCGAGCATGTTCTTGAAATCCCAGTTGTCGGCATGTACCTTGTCAAATATTGGGAATACACGGCTGAAAATGGACTCTTTACCGCGGTTGAGCATATAGCGTGTATATGCACGCACTTCGTAATAACCCGAGAGCAGCAGTTCGTTAAGCTCGAAAGTTCCGTTGCAGGTGCCGTCCTCGGCAATCTTGTATTTGTTGGTTCTTACAACATAGCCCTCGGGTGCCACAAGCTCAACATATAGCACGCGGCTCATTGTGGTTGGAGTGTCATTTTCTCCGCTCATTACGTATGCCTTGAACCACATGTCTTCACCCAGATAGTAGGCACTGTTGTCGAAATGAAGATATACACGCTCTTCGGGAAAGAGGCTCTGCTTCACTTCTGAACGTACAATCAGGTTGTCAAGAGGGTTGCGGGGTATAGTTCCCTCGGCATCTCCTTCCTGTGCGTTGGATGTGATGCCTGACATTGCAAGCAATATCGATAAAATATGTAGTGTCGCCTTTTTCATAATCTTAATCCTTCTCATTTGATAGGTGTTGAACCGGCCATCATTGTGCGGCCCTCGTCAAATGTGTTCCCGTTGTCGGCATCGTCAAAGCCCAGTATTATGTGAGCGTCATAAATTGTGCTCATGTTGTTGCCTTGCTCAATTGCCGGCAACCACTTCTTTGACTTTACATATCTTTCTATGACTTCAATAGCTTCTCTCTTACAATTCTCAATGGTGTTGCCGGCATCCTTGATGCTACCGGCAATGGATACATTACAACCCTTGTTTGTTATGCTGTGGGCATTGCCTTCCTTGTCGGCAATGAATTCTATCCTTGCGCTACATTGTCTTACATTCATTTCCTTGAGTCTGTCACCAAGTTCGCTGCCGGTGATGTTGACATGCTCGAAGTATGTCTCGGAAGCATGCTCCTCTTGTCGCTCAATGAGCCTTTTTGCCTCTTTGGAGAGTTCTAATTCCACTAATGGCTCAATCTCTTCCTGGGGTTTCCCGATTCTTGCAGCCTTTATATGCAGGGGGAGTGGGGAGGTCTCAACAGCGGGCCGTATGGGGACGGTTGTCTCTTTTTCTAATGCTGCCGGCTCTTCTACATACGTAGTTCTCTGTTCTATTATACTGTATACGTATTCAGGCTTGGCAAAGATGAAAAGGAACAATAGTGTCATCGGGGCAAAAGCAAGTGCTTTTCCTTTGTTTATCCAAGCTGACGGCTTGCGTGCCATCATCATTATCCTCTTTCTTACGCAACTTTGATTGAAATTATTAGCGAGGTTGAATGCTGTGTCACCTACGGCCTTCTTTAATAGCAACAACTGGTATGCTTTTGCGTTGCCGTGGTGTTCAAGGACATATCTGTCGGCCTCGTACTCGTGTATCTCCTTCAAATCATTGGCAAGCATATATGCAAACGGGTTGAACCATTGCAATGACTTTACGATACTCAACAGCAGCATGTCCCAAGAGTGCCCGTGGCGGTAGTGTCCTTCCTCGTGAAGAAGTATCTCCTTACCGCACTCCTTGTAGTCTTCCTTTGAAATGACTGTGTGGCTGAACCAACTGAAAGGGGCACCATTGCCGGCGTGGTAATGGATTGTCATACCGTTTTGCTCTGTCTCAATGACTGCACAATGTCTGATTCCAAGTATGATCTTCACAATCTCTGCACAACGTAGTACCAATGTTATTAAGACACCCGTCAGGTATATCATAAGCAGTGTGTCGGTTTTGAAGATGTCTTTCCATCGGAATGCCTTGTCGGCGATGGGGCTGTCTGCCGGCAAGGTGCCGGTATGCGGAATTTCTATGCTGGGTGTCTCGGATACGGTGTTGCCGGCGGCATCAATGATTTTCACAATTTCCACCTCTACAGGGAATGTTACAATGATAGTGGGCATTATAGCAGATACCGCAATTATACCAAGGAGCAGTATGCGGTTGAAGGTCGCGAATGTCTCTTTCCTCAGCAATAGGGCAAAAGGAATGTAGAGCAGTGCAAGACACAGAGCCCATTTGAGTATGTATGTGATTGCTGTTATCATTGTCCTTCTCCTTTCAGTTTAAGTCTTACGACGCAGTAGGTCTCTCTTGGTTTACCGTCGTACAGCTCCGGTGTCCATCGGGGCATTTTCTTTATTGCATCTGTTACCTCATCACAAATGGCTTTAACGACCTTGTTTTCACTGTCCCACCCGCTATGGCTCTCTTTGGTTATGCTTGGCCTGACATCGTAGATCTTGGCTTTTCCGTTTTTCTTTACAAAGAACTCTATCAAGACATTCCCTGTTACGTTGTTTCTTTTTATCACCTTGTTTGACCATATCTCGGCAAGGAGTACTTTCTTCAGTTCATTTATGCCACCAGGGAAGGCCGGAGCACTATGGTCTATCTCAATATCCCTGGTGTCAATGTAAATCTCTATGCATGCTTCAGTTTCACCTGCCGGGCAGTTGATGAATTCGTATAGTTTCTTTCCATTCAGTCTGTCGCCGATCAGCTCTGCGTTTTCTTCGAAGAGGATGTTTCTTTTGAAGAATTTGTTTTGCTCTTTCCTGAACTGGAACTTCCCTGGTACGAGTGAGAGGTTCTTGCCTCCATTGGAATAATAGTTTATCTTGATATCCTTGGACTTTTCGCTTTGTTGTGTAACTTCATTTGTTCCCCAGTAGATGTTGCCTATGTACCTGGTCTCTTGTATGATGCCATTATTGTCGGCCTTTGCGTATATGTACGCGCTGCCGTCCACACCGAATATTCTCTTTTTGGTATCGTATGTGACGCACTCATCAATGAGCTCTTTCAACTTGCTTTTTGTCTTCAGGTTGTTTTCGTCATGTAAGTAACGTGGTTTCCATACAATCCTGCATCTGTTCTCGCCTTCTTCCCAGGTTTTGCTGTTCACTATGCTACGGCAACTCTCGAGCATTAGTTTCTCGGCTGTCTTTATGGAGTATTTGTCACTGTTGCCCGATAGTGTGGTCTCAAAGTCGGTCATCTCAATCTTGCCGGCCTTTCCGTCTTTGTCGGCAAGGAACTTGACTGTAACATACGACTCCGAAAAAAAATCATTGTAGTTGAGGTTACTGCAATATACTCCCGCTGTACTGTCAAGGTATACAACGATATCCTGAAGCACGTTGCTTTGTGCCTGTATGCCGGTAGTAGCCAACATACACGCAGTTATGGCGGTTGTTATGTGCCTCAACATTCTCATTCCTGTGGATTGCTGTTCTGGATTATTTCAATGAGTTCCTTTATCTCACTTTGGCTCATCTTCTCGTTTTCGACAAAGAACTTGAGGAACGAAGAACCCGAACCTCCGAAGAAAGACCATTTTACATTGTCTATTACCTGGTTTGTGTACTCCTGCTTGCTCACGAGAGGAAAGAAGATGTATGTCTTTCCGCTTACCTTGCGATGCGATACAAAGCCCTTTGTGTCAAGTATCTTCAGGAATGTGGATACAGTTGTGTACGCCGGTTTAGGGTCTGGGTAACGCGCGATGATTTCGTGGATGATGCCGCCGTCGGGCATATCCCATAGGATGTTCATTACTTGTGCTTCAGCTTTTGTAAGTGTTCCGTACTTTTTCATGATATTCTGTTTTTAATTGATGTTCTGCACAAATGTAAAAAGAAAGATTTAGAAATTTAAGTATTTAGAAATAAAAAATAGTCTTTTGGATTGTTTTTAACATTTATTATTAGAAATAGGCTGAAACGCTATGTGATTATATATAAAAGGGGGTCACATCAAAAGTCCCCCCCTGTTTTTCAAATGCTTATCTTTTCTCCAAGAAATTTCGGTTGCTTACCGAACCAGATGTCAAGGAACATCTTGACCCTGGCAAGGCTTTCCCTGAGGAATCCTGTCCTGATATAGAATCTTGAGTTCTTTACCTCTGTGGCATTGAATGCTATTGCATCGATGTCATTGGCAAGGGCAAGGTATACCGCACGCTCGTTGTGGAACTGTTGCGATATGATGGTGAATTTGCTCTGTCCGAAAACCTCTTTTGCACGTATTATCGAATCGAGAGTGCGGAATCCTGCGTAGTCGAGAATAATGTCTTTCTCGGGTATCCCCTGTGCCATAAGCGCCTCTTTCATGCATGTTGGCTCATCGTACTCTTTTGTGTGATTGTCGCCGCTGACAAGTATCTTGCTTATCTTCTTTGCCTTGTAGAGTCTCACGCATGCGTTTATCCTATGGATAAAATAGTAATTGCTCTTTCCGCTCTTCACTGTGGGGCTTGTACCCAGTACCAGTCCCACACGGTTTGCCGGAATATCTTCGACATTGCTGTATATCCTTTCTTTGGTGCTCTGCTTCACAACAATATAGCATACCAAGGGTAGGGCAACTGCAATGATTGTTATTGCCAGGATAATGGATAGTGCTGTTATCATCTTCTTCATTGTCGGTTGGGGGCAAAAATAGGTCACCGCATAGGCGATGACCTATTTATATTATATGCTTACGGTATTACCTGCAAACGTTCTCGACCTTGAAGTTTGTAACCTTGCTCTTGAAGTTGCCTGCCTTCTCAAGCGGGAACACGAGTGTACGTACGTAGTACATCTTGTCCTTGCCGCCCTCGTTGTGGTAGAGTGTCTGCTTGTCGAGTGTCTCAACGAGCTTGCCGTTCACGAAGAGCTTTGTAACCTGCTGGTTACCGCTGATTGTAACGTGAGCCTTCTCACCCGGGAAGAAACTGTAGTTGAAAGTCATGAGGTAGCCGTCGCGTGAGAAACCGAGCTTGCCGCTTGCGGGGTCGGCAAGGTAGAAGACAGCGTCGCGTGAGCTTGTCAATACTGTGCCAGGGCACTCCTTTGCCGCTACAATGTCGAATGATACGCTGTACTCGTAACCGACCTCTCTGATACCTGTCTCCTTTACAAGGTTTGCAGCAGGCTTGAGTGCGGGAATTTCAACAAGTGTTCTCTTCTCGCCGCTGAAACGGCCTGCGATGTTGAGGCCCGGAGCGTCGCTGAGCGCAAGGCGTGCCTTGTCGAACTCTTCGTATGATACGGTTGGCTTTGCACCTGTCCACATCTTCACTGCCATAGTCTGCATAGCAGGGAATACACGGTAGTGGATGTCCTTGCAGCTGATACCGTTGCCTGCATGGTCGTTCCATACAGCGAATGAACCGCCCTTTATCTGCGGGTGCTTCTCCTCGAATGTCTGGTTGCCTATTACTGCCGGTGTCCAGCTGTTGTAGAGGTAGTTGCAGTTGAGGTAGTCATAATAGTAACCTGCAGCGGGTACGATATATGTGAAACCGTCGGGTATGCTGATTACATCGTAACCGAGAGCTATCATCTCCTTTGGATCGGCATAGCCGTTGTACCACTCATACATGAGCACGTTGTCTACCTTTACGGGGGTGTTGCCCTTAGCGTGTGTCAATGCACCCCAAACGCAAGCCTGCTTGCCATACTTCTCGGCTGTGCGGATGCAGAAGTCGGTGAAGTAACGGAACTTCTCAACGACTGCTGTGTCACGGTTGGAGTATTCGTCGGTACCTACGTGGAAACGTGGACCGCGGAAAACCGGCTCCTCGCCGCCGAGGTACTCCATGAAGAGTGAGTCGATGAATGTGTATGTGCCCGGGTTGAAGAGGTCCAGGTGGTCAAGACCATAATCCTTGCTGCCGAGTTCGGGGCGGTAGTGTACGAATGCGAGTGAGTGAGCGGGTACGTCAATCTCAGGGATAATCTCTACACCTACGCGCTCCGCGTGCTTCTGAAGCTCGATGAACTCCTCCTTTGTGTAGTAGCCGTCACGTGATGTAAGGCCTGGGAAGAGGTCGCTCTCAAGGCGGAAACCTGACGGAGTCTTTGCCCAGTCGTGGTTGAAGTACTGCTTGAAGGCATTGTCGTTGAGGTGGATGTGGAATGTGTTCATCTTGTAGTATGCCATGAAGTCAACATACTCGTGCAGGAAGCTGATGGGGATGAACTTGCGGCCGCAGTCGAGCATGAAACTGCGCATCTCGTAGTCGGGGTAGTCAACGATGTTGCCCTTTGGGAGTACATTCGCGTTCTGCTCTGCAATCTGCAGGATTGTACGTGTCGCCCACATTGCAGCGCGTGCGTTGCCGGCTGTAATCTCAACCTTATCGGCGATGTTGATGGTGTAACCCTCTGCACCCAGCTTCTTGTTGTTCTTGACGTTGAATACGATGTCACCCTTGGCAGCCTTGCCCTCTACAACCTGGAGCTCTACACCTGTCATCTTCTTGAAGTCACATGCGAACTGCTTTGCAACCTCGGCAAGCTCTGCGCTCTTCTTTGAATAGACAACCTTTGTCTCTGATGTAATCTGGAACTCGCCTGTCGCACCTTTCCATTCACGGAGTTCAGGGATAACAAAAGGCTTCTTGTTCTTTTCGGCTGCAGTCACATTTGCTACAAATGAGAAGCAGATGACTGCAAGCAGGAATAAAATCTTGTTCTTCATAAATTATAGTTTGTTATTAATAGTATATTGCCTATTTTGCATAATTTGCAAATATAGTTTTTTTATTTATATAAAATATATTGTCAGTTCTTAAAAGTTATTAATATGGAGGCGCTCCCTATTCTCTGTTGCGGAGTTCCCAGAAGGCAACTGCTGCAGCCGCTGCTACGTTGAGGGAATCGACATTGTGTGACATCGGGATTTTTACTACATGATCTGATGCTGCTATTATCTCTGTAGGTAGCCCTTCTCCCTCTGTACCCATGATTATTGCAAGGCGTGGAATGTCCCTCAATAGGGGAGCGTCTATGGAAATGGAATCGTCGGAAAGTGCCATTGCGGCAGTAGTGAATCCAATGCGGTGCAGTTCTTCAATCCCATTGTCGAGCCATGTCCATGGAACAAGGAACACGCTGCCCATTGATACTCTGACGGCACGGCGGTTCAGGGGGTCGCATGAGTTGCGGGTGAGGAGCACTGCGTCAATGCCGAGTGCGGCAGCGCTACGGAATATTGCTCCTATGTTTGTGGTGTCTACAACGCCGTCAATGACGACAATGCGGCGTGCGCCACGGCAAACATCCTCGACTTCAGGTTCATCGGGGCGTCTCATGGCGCACAGCACTCCACGGGTGAGGGTGTAACCGGTGAGGCGTGCAAGCAACTCACGTTCTCCTGTGTATACGGGTATATCGCCGCAACGTGCGATGATGTCTGCTGCGTCACCGGTAATGTGCCGCTTCTCGCACAGCATGGCAAGCGGTGTATGCCCGGCATTGAGGGCTACATTTATCACCTTTGGGCTCTCGGCAATGAAGATGCCGTCGTCTTTCTCATGCTCCTTGCGCAGCTGAGCCTCGGTGAGTGTGCTGAATACCTCGACCCCGGGGTGGGTCAGTGATGTTATTTCAATAATTGGCATAATTATGGATTATACCGCGAAGATAGGCATAAAGGTCGCCGGATGCAAATTTTGCATTAAGATTAGTTTTGTTCAGAAAAATTGCTATCTTCGCGCTGTATGATGCTTGTCATGCTATGTTCCAACAAGAATTCATAATGGACTATAAGACTGTTTTAGAGGATATATACAAAGCTGTAAAGCCTTATTCCAATGTGGGTAAGGTGGCCGATTATATACCGGAACTGGCGAAAGTGAACCCCGACAGGTTCGGAATATGTATGGATGTCATCGGCGACGGCTGTTACTCTGTGGGCGATGCTCAAGAGCGTTTCTCAATACAGAGCATCTCAAAGGTATTCGCCCTTGCGATGGCTCTCTCTGTCAAAGGCGAGGGGCTGTGGACAAGGGTCGGCAAAGAGCCTTCGGGCACGGCTTTCAACTCCCTTGTTCAACTTGAAGTGGAACGCGGTATTCCCCGTAACCCTTTCATAAATGCAGGGGCTATGGTGCTGACAGATGTCCTGCTGACATCTTTCGAAGACCCGGCCGGGAAATTTCTTGAGTTTGTCCGTGAACTTTGTGGCAGTAAGGATATCTCTTTCAATGAACAGGTGGCGCACTCGGAGCGTGAGAAGGCTTATCTGAATGCTGCTATAGCCAATCTCCTCAAATATCATAAAAATATCGAATGTGACGTCGAAGAGGTTTTGCATCTATATTTTCTCACCTGTTCGGTCGAGATGAGCTGCTGTGAACTGGCAAAGGCTTTCCTTGCATTTGCCGACCATACCGAACCTTTCTGTTATGCTGGTGTAGAGCTTACGCGCTCGCAGATAAAGCGTATGAACGCGATAATGCAGACATGCGGATTCTATGACGAGGCAGGTGAGTTCTCCTATCTTGTAGGCTTGCCCGGCAAGAGCGGTGTAGGTGGTGGCATTGCAGCCATTTATCCAATGTGCTATTCGGTGGCAGTCTGGAGCCCGCGCCTTAACGGAAAAGGCAATTCGGTAAAAGGAATGAAGGCGCTTGAGTTGCTGACGACAATGACAAACGAATCGATATTCTGATTGATGCTTATGAAAGAGACAAAGGTGATATTCATAACTGGTGCATCTTCGGGCTTCGGTAAGGAGACTGCAGAGGAACTTGTAAGGCGTGGACACATTGTCTATGGCACAAGCCGTAAGGGCGCAGCTTGTGACAACGGGGTGCGTATGCTGCCGATGGATGTAACTGACAAGGATTCCATTGCCCTGGCTGTGGATAGAGTGGTGACCGAGCAGGGACGTATCGATGTCCTCATAAACAATGCCGGTGTGGGAATAAGCGGTGCATTGGAACTTGCTACCGAAGAAGAGATTGAGTGGCAGATGGGAACGAACTTCAAAGGCATGGTGAATATGTGCAATGCGGTGCTGCCCCACATGCGTAAGGCCCGTAACGGACGCATTATAAATATAAGTTCCATTGCCGGCGTCATGGCTGTTCCTTTTCAGGGCTTCTATTCTGCCTCCAAATTTGCCATCGAGGGTTACAGCGAGGCTCTCTCAATGGAGGTATATCCTTTCGGCATAAAGGTGTGCGTGGTGGAGCCCGGTGATTTCTCTACCAATTTCACTGCCAACAGGAATGTCTCAAGGGAGACACTTGCCTGTGATGACTATCGTGAGTGCTTTGAACGTACTATGGATATAATTGAAAAGGAAGAACTCGGCGGGTCAAAGCCCATCAAACTTGCCAAGAGGATTGCCCGTCTGGTAGAGCGCAGGAACCCTCCTTTCCGTACAAAGGTGGGCCCGTGGTTCCAGGTGGCGTTGGCAAAGGTGCGTTGGATGGTGCCGCAGCCGTGGTTTGCTAAAGGACTGCGGTGGTTCTATAAGATAAAGTAACCTTGAAACAAAATTAACTTAATGTGCGTTGAATAAAAAAACTTGAAGTATAACTTATAAAAACCAACAATTATGACCTACTTAAAAAGATTCGGTATGTTTGTGATTATGCTGTTGTCTGTGACGATGGCTTTCGCTCAGGAGTTGCCAAAGGTATATATCCTCGCGACAGGTGGAACAATTGCGGGCTCGGGTTCTTCGGCTACAAAGAGTAACTATTCGGCAGGACAGGTTGCTATCGGTACACTGCTCGATGCTGTTCCCGCAATAAATGATGTTGCATACGTCGAGGGCGAGCAGGTGGTGAATATCGGTTCACAGGATATGAGCAATGATGTGTGGCTGGTGCTTGCAAAGAGAGTGAATGAACTTCTTGCACAGACAGACGTGAACGGTATTGTAATTACCCACGGAACCGATACCATGGAGGAGACTGCCTTCTTCCTGAGTCTTGTTACCGACAGCAATATCCCCATTGTGCTTGTAGGTGCAATGCGTCCATCTACCGCAATAAGTGCCGATGGCCCGGTCAACCTCTACAATGCCGTTGTAACCGCTGCATCACCCGCCTCAATGGGTCGTGGAGTGCTTGTGTGCATGAACGGCAAGGTTTATGGTGCCGCAGATGTCACAAAAACCAATACAACAAGCGTGGAGACTTTCCAGTCGCCCAATTCCGGTGCTCTGGGTTACATCCACAATGGCGAGGTATTCTATTATCATGCTCCCGACAGAGTGGGCCGTAAATTTGTAGACCATGTACATGAGGGAACATTGTTCAATGAGGTCAGGACTCCATATTTCAATATAGATGGCCTGAAGTCTCTCCCCAAGGTGGGCATAGCCTATGGTTACTCAAGTGTCGAGGGTGATGTCGTTGACATGATGATTGACAAACACTATAAAGGCATCGTGTATGCCGGAGTTGGTAACGGTAACATCCATAAGAATGTATTCCCTGAGCTTGAGAAGGCGCGCAAGGACGGTATAATAGTTGTACGTTCAAGCCGCGTTCCTACCGGTGCTACAACACTTGACGCCGAGGTGGATGACAACAAGTATGAGTTTGTGGCATCATGGGGGCTCAACCCACAGAAGGCACGCATCCTTCTGATGCTTGCCCTTACAAAGACCGATGATTGGAAAGTTATTCAGAAATATTTCAATAACTATTAATAAACTACAGTCATGAAAATGAGAAACACTCTATTTGTACTTGTAGCGCTTGTAGCCGGTATGGCATCGGCCCAGGTTACATCGCGTAATGCTGCAAATGCCTATGGCGAGAAATCACTTGCAGAGCGCGTGACAAAAATCGAGAAACAGAACGACTGGTTCAATCTCTACATGAACATGCACGGTGCTTTCGATGCAAAGTTCAACCAGGATGGCCGCAACGGCTTGAGCGAAGGTGCGTTCAATATGCGTCAGCTGCGTATCGAGGCTAAAGGTAAGGTTAATGACTGGCTCTCTTACCGTTGGCGTCAGCGCCTGAACCGCAGCAATGACGGTGGCGGCATGATCGATAATCTGCCGAACTCCATTGACCTTGCATATATCGCTGTTCAACTCAATGAGAAGTTATCACTGACAGCAGGCAAGCAGTGCGCCGCGTACGGTGGTTTCGAGTTCGATGCGAACCCTATCGAAATCTACCAGTACAGTGAGATCATCAACAATATGAGCAACTTCATGACAGGTCTTTCGCTCATATATGACGTTACTCCCACACAGCAGTTGCAGTTCCAGATTCTTGACAGCCGCAACGGCTCGCAGGAGGATACTTACGGTGCAGGTCTCGAGGAGAGCCGTCTGCCGCTTGTATACTCCGTGAACTGGAATGCCAATATGTTCGACAATGCATGGCAGACACGCTGGTCGGCTTCTCTGATGGAGGAGACTCACGGAATGTACATGTATTATGTGGCGCTCGGTAACCAGTTCAACTTCTCGGAGCGTTGCAATATGTATGTCGACCTCATGAGCTCGCTTGAGCAGGTTGACCGCAAGGGGATAATGACTAATCTCCTTGGTGGTCAGGGCGCTTTTGGCGGACATAACATGTACAATGCGTTGTATAACTCGCTTGTGACAAAGATAAACTTCCGCGTACAGCCCAAGTGGAATCTTTTCGCGAAGGGTATGTTCGAGTCTGCCGGTGTGGCAAAGGATACCGACGGCGTGGCAAAGGGCAACTACCGTACATCGCTCGGTTACATTGCCGGTGTGGAGTTCTATCCAATGGAGACCAACCTGCACTTCTACCTTGCATTCATCGGTCAGAGCAACTTCTTCACCGAGAGAGCAAAGGCGTTCGGGCAGGATGACTACAGTACACAGCGTGTCTCTTTGGGCTTCATCTACCAGTTGCCTCTGTTCTGATAATTAACACATGACAAACACGTATAAAATATGATGCTTGTACAACTTCTGCTGGTTCTTGTGTGCATAATCATCGGTGCACGTCTTGGCGGTATCGGCCTTGGTGTCATGGGTGGTGTGGGTGTTGCGGTGCTGACATTTGTCTTCGGGTTGCAACCCGGCGCTCTTCCCATTGATGTGATGCTTATGATTGCAGCGGTAATATCTGCGGCAGGATGTATGCAGGCGGCAGGCGGTCTTGATTATATGGTAAAGGTGGCAGAGCGTATACTGCGCTCTAACCCGCAGTATGTGACAATCCTGGCTCCGCTGGTGACCTATACTTTCACTTTTCTTGCAGGAACGGGACACGTTGCATATTCGGTGTTGCCTGTGATTGCCGAGGTGGCCACAGAGACAAAGATACGTCCTGAACGTCCGCTGGGAATAGCTGTCATTGCCTCGCAACAGGCTATTACGGCTTCCCCTATCTCTGCGGCTACGGTGGCTCTCCTGGGCTTGCTCGCCGGTTTTGACATTACGCTTTTCGACATTCTTAAAATAAGTATACCTGCCACTCTTGTGGGTGTGATTGTAGGTGCCCTCTTCTCTATGAGAGTGGGTAAGAAACTTGTCGATGACCCTGAATACAAGCGCCGTCTTGAGTCGGGTGAGCTCGATATCAAGCATGTTGAGATTGACGATGTGAAGAACCGTTTCGGTGCGCGCATTTCTGTACTGCTCTTTATTGCAGCCACTGTATTGATCGTCCTCTTCGGTTCAATGCCGTCAATGCGTCCTTCGTTTGACGGAGAACAGGTAGGTATGCCTGTCATAATAGAGATGCTGATGCTTGCTACGGCTGCATTGATACTGCTCATCACCCGTACCAGTGGCGCGAAGGCTGCGCAGGGTAGTGTGTTCTCGGCAGGAATGCAGGCTGTGGTGGCAATCTTCGGTATTGCATGGATGGGTGATACTTTCATCAGTGGAAACATTGTGGAGCTGAAAAGCTCGATTGAGGGTGTTGTTACCGAGATGCCTTGGCTCTTCGGTTTGGCGCTCTTCGTGATGTCGATACTGCTCTACAGCCAGGCAGCCACAGTACGTGCGATAGTTCCATTGGGTATAGCATTGAGCATATCCCCTATGATGCTGATTGCGTTGTTCCCTGCAGTGAACGGTTATTTCTTTATCCCTAACTATCCGACATTGGTGGCGGCGATAAACTTTGATCGTACCGGAACTACAAGGATAGGAAAGTGGATACTTAACCACTCGTTCATGATGCCGGGCCTTGTGGCTACGGCAGTGGCAATAGCTACAGGTCTTTTGTTGATTCAGATTTATTGATACCAGCTATCCTGAATAGGACGTGGGTGACCCATTCACTTTTGGGTCACCCACTTTTGTTGAGGGGTTGGATGAAAAGAGCCTTTTCAGTCTTGTCGGTATGTAAAGATAAAAGATGTGTAATGGGAATATTTCTTGCCGTTTAGAGGTTTCTACTCCTTGCTTTTTTATTAATTTTGCATCCGATTGGGATTTATATCCTACAAGTCCCGGTCGTTTTGGAAACGGTTTGAATTATGATTACATTTACTTCGGGAAATATACTTTTCATCGGTTCAATACTAATATTCTGCAGTATATTGATTACTAAGGCCGGTGGACGTTTTGGAATGCCTACATTGTTGCTGTTCCTTATCGCAGGAATGCTTTTCGGGTGCGATGGCCTGGGAATACATTTCGATAATGTCGGTCAGGCACAGTTCGTTGGAATGGTGGCACTCTGTGTCATCCTCTTTACAGGTGGTGTCGAGACGCGGATTTCCGATATAATGCCTGTGTTAGGACCGGGACTCACGCTTTCTACCGTAGGCGTGCTGCTGACAACGCTTTTTACCGGTGGGTTCATCTTCGCGCTTTCCGAGTGGGAGCTGTTCTCGCTGGAGTTGCCGCTGATAACCTGCTTCCTGCTTGCAGCGACAATGTCCTCGACAGACTCTGCCACGGTGTTCAACATTCTGCGCGGAAAGAATATGAGGCTCAAGAATAATCTGCAACCTATGCTGGAACTTGAGAGCGGAAGCAACGACCCTATGGCATATATCCTTACGATTGTACTCATACAGCTTGCTCTTACAGTGGGCGATGCCTCGTTGTCATCATTGGATACTCCAAAACTTGTGGTCGATTCTTTGACTATACTGGTGCAGCAGTTTGCCGCAGGTGCAATGATTGGTGCCGGTGCGGGATTTGCAACAATATGGGTGATGAACAAGGTGAACCTCAATAATATTCCGCTCTATTCAATTATGCTCATGAGCATTGTGTTCTTTACATTTGCGATAACGGATATGTTGGGCGGTAACGGTTATCTCGCGGTATATATAGCAGGTATAATTGTGGGAAACAACAGGATGAAGAACCGTAAACAGGTGGTGGCATTCTTTGATGGCTTGACATGGATTGTACAGATAGGCATGTTCCTACTGTTGGGACTTCTTGTTGTCCCCAGTGAGATGTGGAAGTGTGCGGTAGCTGCATTGCTGATAGGATTGTTCATGATGCTTGTGGCGCGTCCGTTGAGTGTATTTATGTCGTTGTTGCCGTTCAAGAATATCAATCTTGCATCAAAGAGCTATGTATCGTGGGTGGGCTTGCGTGGTGCTGTACCTATCATCTTCGCAATGTATCCGGTGGTTGAGAATGTGCCTGGCAGCAGTGAGATATTCAATATTGTATTCTTTATAACATTGCTCTCTTTGGTTTTGCAGGGCGGTACAATTGCTGCTGCGGCCAAGAAGATGAACCTGCTGTTGCCTCCTCCCGAAAAGAGCCATTTTGATGTTGAGCTTCCGGAGGATGCCGGTGAACTCAGTGAGATTACCGTTACTGCTGAGCTTATTGAGAGCAAGGGTGATACTTTGCAAGCGTTGGGGTTACCGAAAGGTGTACTGGTGATGCTTGTCAAGCGTGGCGACAGGTATGTTGTACCCGATGGTTCCTTGAAGCTGCAGGAGGGTGATCATCTGTTGATGGTGGCAAGCTCCGAGATTGAGGAGGCGGGGAGGTGAATGTGTAAAGAATAAAGGAGTGCCAGGTTTATAAGGGTCTTTAAGGTCTTTAGGGTCTTTAGTGGGCGCTTTTTAAACGGAACACTGCGAGCTGCTTGACTCATTTATATACAATGATAACGGAGCATACCGCACGGTATGCTCCGTTTGTGTAACAGTCAGCTTATAAGCCGGGTTCTGTGCCCCTTGCGGGGTGTCTGTCATTCATCTATGCAGTGTGTCACCACAATGCTAAAGCGTTCTACCCTCCGGCTCGGGCGAGCGACCCTCAAGCGCCGGTTTACATGAACTTGCAGCCTCCAAGACACACGGCCCGTACATCACTGCACGGCCGGTGGGCTCTTACCCCACCTTCTCACCCTTACCCCGGAGGGGCGGTTATTTTCTTCTGCGTTACTCTGCCTTCACAAGCAGCTTTCTGTTAGGAAGTGGAGTGCTCTGCGCTGCCCGGACTTTCCTCCTTTGCCTTTGGGGCAACGGCGACAGACCGGCTGACTGTGTTTCTGTTTGCAAAAATACAAAAAATAGTGTAATCTCAGTTGTATAATGTGGATTTTCTCCTTATGCAACAGTCTATTTGATGGTGCAAGGATAATTTTTGTCATAGAATGTTTGTTGTATGGCAATTTTTTCTTACCTTTGCAGTCGATAATGTTAGAAAGTATGGGTAAGTCCTATACGGCCAGCTCCTAGCGAATCCTCCAGGGCTTGACCGCAGCAAAGGTAGTTGGTTGTAGCGGCGCGATGTAGGTAGCTTACCCACCCCATAGGCGAGTGCAATGGCACTCGCTTTTTTTTGTCTGATATGAATATAAGAAATGTCACCGACTCCCGCCGGTGACATTCATTGTTTTCAAGTTTTATTTAATTGCGTCTTATCCTTATCTGGATGGCATTCTGGATTGGTTTGTCGTTTACTATGACAAGGTATCCTCCACCGCCTGCGCCGGTAATCTTGTATCCCTTTACATTGCCTTTGTATTCGTCAATAGCCTTCTGTACATGGGGTGAAATCATGTTTGGGAACATTGCCACCTGTGCCTCGAATGATGTTGTGCAGGCCTTGCCCCAAGCATCTACATCCTGCGCGTTTATTGCTTTCCAACATTCGTCGGCTGCTTCGGCGAGCGCACGTGCATTCTCCTTGTTTATGTTTGTCTCGGCAAGCACGTCGTATCCGTTCTCGCGCGGTGCAAGGGGAATAAGCCAAAGGTTCTTCTCGATGAAGTCGAGTATTGCTGTCTCCTTTACGGTCTCAATGCTCTCGGGCCAATAGCCTCCGTCGTAGTTGAGTCTGTTGAGACCGGGCATGACAATTCCGATAGCATCCTGTGAACCGCTGATGTAGGGGCTTCCCGGTGGGTTCTCGTAACGGAATACCATCTTTGCAAGTGTCTCGCGGTCACCTTCAGGAATATCTACGTGCCACATTTCGATGGCAGCCTTGCGTGATGATGTGCTCATGCCGCCACGGTTGTTGAAATCGTAGTCGGGTTCAATGCTTATTGTGAGCACGGGACCGCCATGGTGCTTGCTCACATAAGGCTGGTCGAGCCAACCGCCTGCAAGGTCAATGCGGTAGGGTATGTTACACTCCTGACGGAGGGCTGTGGTAGAACGCGTGGGGAGTCCGGCCTCGGGTATACGTGTGCTGACAACGAGCTCAATGCCGTTCTCTTCGCAGAAACGCTTTTTGCCTGGGGTGTAGCCGTCGCTGTTCACAAAGAAAATGTCCGGCTTCAGGCGCTTTACATCCTCTTCGAAGTCCATGATGCCGCTTCCGCTGTTGACGAACGCATCCTTTACATATCTGATGGCTTTTACCATATAAAGGCGCTCGCGCTCGGTGTTGATTGTCTTACGGTCCTTTAGTTCGCGGATAGTCGCGTCGGAACCGATACCTACATAAAGGTCGCCGTGTGAGGCCGCCTCCTTAAAGAATGCAACGTGTCCGGAGTGGAGCATATCGTAGCAACCGGATACAAATACTTTCTTGCTCATTGCTGAATGTTTTAATTCTTGAAATTGAGATAAGCCATTTCAATGGCTTTGCTTGATATTCAGTGCAAAGATATGAAATTTACTTAAAATATACAATCATATCGGCTGTACAATCGGAAAAAGGAGATTCTTGTATATTGTAATGGAAATCCAAAGGAATGTCAGCGTGGTTGTATGTATAATATTATTTTTGAAAATCATCTTCTTTGCTTGTGCCGTAGCTTTTCTTGTGTGGTGTGTTTGCATGGCCTTGATTTTTTAATATAAAACAATAATGCTTGTATAAAGTTTGCATTGCTTAATGTATGTCATTATCTTTCTTTTATGGCGTTCAGGCTATATTTAGGGCTTGAATTCAGTGCTGTGGCTCTGTTTTTATGCCTTGCACGTGAAAAAAAAACGGCTTTTTTGTTGATTTGGCGTAAAAAAAAAGGCAATTATGCCTTGTTATTCTAAATTTTGTTATCTTTGTACATCATTAACCTTATAATTGAAATTGTTATGAAAGAATTGATTGAGAAAATTCAGGAGACTTATGCTGCATTTGCAGCTGACGCAACAGCTCAGGCTGAGAAGGGTAACAAGGCTGCAGGTACACGCGCACGTAAGGCTTCTTTGGAGCTCGAGAAGGCTATGAAGGCTTTCCGTAAGGCTTCTCTCGAGGCTGCTAAGTAATAGCACCTGTATTGATGACGCATAATAAAAGCTGCCATAGGTAGCTTTTATTTTTTTTATCACCAGTGTCCCGTTAAATTTTTATCCAAGATGTTTTTGAGAAAATGAGTTTGTAACTTGCTGATAATGAACAATGGTGTTCTTTTAGAGAATCGACATTTTCAGAAGTTTAATCTCAAATCCATTTCTTTTAAATATTGTCATAAACAGCTGATGCTCAAATACCTATAGAGATAACAGCGGATTTTAATAGGACACTGATGAGGCCGGGTATTCCTGGGAACAGATGCGGAACTCAATGCAGAGTAATCTTGATGATACGCGCTGCAATTTTTGGACAGGTTCGTATCAACAGTTAGAATTGCCATTGGGTATTTTGCTTATATCGGATATCCGTGCTAATGGTACCGTGGATATGGATTTTCACAGATGGACTATTGCGACTATGTTTGGGACATAAGTCTCAAGCGTTCCTTCTTTAAGGACAATAGATTGACAGCAATCTTTGAATGGTACAATATATTTGACAATAAGAACAATTCTCAAGCAATCGTGAAATAAATATCAAACGGCTTCTTGTTTTAGGGAAAAAGCATTAACTTTACAAAGTTTTACATACGTGCGCGTACGCGCGCTTTTCATTGTTGATGGGGAATTTAATGAATTTAAAACCATATTTATGAAAAAACATTTTGTATTGGCAGTTCTGGCAGCCTTTTCGTTATCAATGGGCTATGCACAGAATCTCAAGGGGTTTGCCTACGGTGATGTAGAAGCACCCCGTGGCTACAGTTATGAGAAAGGGCAAAAGCCCGGTATCGCAGAGTGGGAGTCTCCCGGAGAGTTGGCTCTGAACAAGGAGCAGCCCAAGGCATGGTTCTTTACATTCGGCAGCGAGGAGTCGGCACGTAAGGTGTTGCCCGAGAACAGTGAGTATTATATGTCGCTCGACGGTACATGGAGCTTCAACTGGGTCGGTAACCCATGGGAGCGTCCGGTAGATTTCTTCAAGCCCGGCTTTGATGTGTCTAAGTGGGACAAGGTGCAGGTTCCTATGAACTGGAACGTGTACGGCTTGCAGGCGGATGGCTCGCAGAAGTACGGAACTCCTGTTTATACCAACCAGAAGGTTATTTTCCACCACCGGGTTGCGGTAGGCGACTGGAAGGGTGGTGTGATGCGTGAGCCTGCAAAGGAGTGGGCTACATACAAGAACCGCAACGAGGTGGGTTCTTACCGTCGCACATTCACAGTGCCTGCAGAGTGGGCAGGCCGTCAGGTATATATCAACTTTGACGGTGTAGATTCTTTCTTCTACCTCTGGATAAACGGCAAGTACGTAGGTTTCTCAAAGAATTCACGTAACCTTGCTGCGTTCAATATCACAAAGTATCTTGTCGAGGGTGAGAATGTCGTGGCTGTCGAGGTTTACCGCAACAGTGACGGCTCATTCCTTGAGGCGCAGGATATGTTCCGTCTCCCCGGTATCTTCCGCACAGTGTCGTTGACATCGACCAATCCTGTCGAGCTACGCGATATCCGCGTGCGCACCGACCTTGACGCGCAGTACAAGGATGCTGTAGCAAATATCGAGGTTGACGTGCGCAACCTCACTGCAAAGAAGGTGAAGAAGTATCAGGTCAAGGCTCAGCTCTACAAGAATGCTCTTTACAGCGACGAGAACGAGATTGTTGAGGGCGCTGCAATGACTATGCCTCTTGAGCAGTTGCTTGCAGGTGATACAGAGACTGTCAAACTTGATATGCCTGTGGCTGACCCTGCAAAGTGGAGCGCTGAGGTGCCTAACCGTTATACATTGGTTGTCTCTTTGCTTGACAAGAAAGGCAGGGTGCTCGAGACCGCATCAACATACATGGGATTCCGTGAGGTCGAGATCCGCGAGACTAAGGCTGAGGATGATGAGTTCGGTCTGGCAGGACGCTATTACTACCTGAACGGCAAACCCATCAAGATGAAGGGTGTCAACCGTCACGAGAACAATATCCATACAGGTCACTATGTCACACGCGAGCAGATGGAGAAGGAGGTATTCCTCATGCTCCAGGGAAATATCAACCACGTGCGTAACTCACACTATCCCGATGCTCCATACTGGTACTATCTATGTGACAAGTACGGTATCTATCTTGAGGATGAGGCCAACATTGAGAGCCATGAGTATTACTATGACAAGGAGTCTCTTTCTCATGTTCCCGAGTTCCTTGACGCTCACATTGCACGCGTAATGGAGATGGCTCATGCTACAATCAACAGCCCTTCAGTCTGCATCTGGTCACTCGGTAACGAGGCCGGCCCGGGCGAGAACTTCGTTAAGGCTTATGATGTGCTCAAGGCATTCGATGCTTCACGTCCGGTTCAGTATGAGCGCAACAACAGCATTGTGGATATGGGTTCTAACCAGTATCCTCCAATTGCGGCAACACGTAATGACGTCAAGGGACAGAACCCTTATGTGAAGTATCCTTTCCACATTTCGGAGTATGCCCACTCTATGGGTAATGCCGGTGGTGGTCTTGCCGATTACTGGGAGGCTATCGAGAGCACCAACTTCTACATCGGCGGTGCTATATGGGACTGGGCCGACCAGGCATTCCTGCACTACGATTCAATAGGTCAGTCAAAGTATTATGCATATGGTGGTGATTTCGGTGACCGTCCTACGGACTTCACATTCTGTATGAACGGTGTTATGTTCCCCGACCTTACTCCAAAGCCCGAGTACTATGAGGTTAAGAAGGTCTATCAGAATGTAGGTGTAAAGATGCTTGATAACGGCGAGGTCGAAATCTTCAACAAGCGTTACTTCAACTGTTTGTGCGACCTTGACATAAGATTCTCTCTCTGGGAGGATGGCAAGCGCATTGATTCTTACTTCATGCCCGGCATGAAGATTGCTCCACGTACAGCAAAGAATGTAAAACTGAAGTTCAACAAAGCAAATTTCGCTGCCAACAAGGAGTATTTTGTGAAGGTTGAGTTCCTTTTGAAGAAGGATATGCCTTGGGCAAAGAAAGGTTATGTGCAGATGGATGAGCAGTTGCCTTTGAAGGATGCTGTCAAGAGTGCATTCATTGCTGATGTCGCTAACAACGGCACAAAGGTAACAGTGGAAAATGACAAGGCTGCAGCGCAGACAATCCTTACGGGTGCTGACAACTCATTCAGAATTGTATTCGACAATAACAAGGGCTTGTTCTACAGTGTCGATTATGACGGAACAACAATCCTTGAGGGTGGCAAGTCTATGAAACTTAGTGCCTTCCGTGCGCCGGTTGACAACGATACATGGTTCTTCAAGCCTTGGTTCGCGATTGGTCTGCACAACTTGCAGGATAGCGTTCTCTCGTTCACAAGCAAGAAGAACAAGGACGGCTCTGTTGTGCTGCAGTATATCGTACGCACACAGGCAAAGCACCAGGCAACCTGCAATCGCTTGCCTAACAGCAGTTTTGAGATTGTTGAGTCGGAGCATGAGATGGCACCCAATGCGTTCCACTTCATATCCAACAGAATATGGACTGTTTATCCCGACGGCTCGGTAGAGCTCAACAGTGTGATTGTGGGCTCCGAGGCAAGCCAGATTGTTGCACGTCTCGGTTTTGAAATGCAGTTGCCTTCTGAACTCTGCAACTATACATATTATGGCCGTGGTCCATGGAACAACTACAATGACCGTTGCGACGGAGCGTATGTACAGCAGTTCAATAGCACTGTTGCTGACCAGTTCGTTCCGTTCCCCAAGCCACAGGATATGGCAAACCGCGAGGATGTACGTTGGGCAGCGCTCACAAATGCACAGGGTAATGGTGTGATGTTCGTTTCTACTGAGGGCATGTGTACAAGCGCGCTTCCTTGGAATGCTGTCGAGATGACCGAGGCGGGCCACCCGCACCAGTTGCCTGCTTCTTCAGGTACATGGCTAAATATTGATACCAAGGTTACCGGTCTCGGCGGTGCAAGCTGCGGTCAGGGTTTTGCTCTCGACCATCAGCTCGTAAAGGGCGGCGAGAATATCATGGGCTTTATCATGCGTCCTGTAAAGGCCGGTGACGACTATGTTGCAAAGGCTGATGTGAAGGCATCCGGTGCTACTCCTGTCCTTGTTTCACGCGACCTCCGCGGTATTGTCAAGATGTCTTGCAACAAGCCCGGTTCCGAGATATATTATAAGGTAAACAACAAGGGCAAGGCTATCAAGTATACAGGGCCTGTCGACCTCAACGCAGGCGGTAGCGTAACTGTTTGGGAGAAGTCAGCATCTGACCTCAAGGCTACATACAGCTATGAGAAGATTACTTCAGTACCTGTATTCGTGAAGGCCTCTTCAAGTTCGGAGCCGGGTAACGGTCCTGACAGGATGCTTGACGGTGACCCATCGACAATATGGCACTCTATGTACTCTGTGACAGTTGCAAACTATCCTCACTGGATTGAGTTTGATGCCAACGATGAGGTTGCAATAAAGGGCTTCAAGTATATGCCTCGTCAGGATGGCCCCAATGGTAATATCAAGGGTTACAAGCTTGAGGTGAGCGTTGACGGTGAGAACTGGTCATTGGTTGCCGAAGGTGAGTTCCAGAACAATGCCGACAAGAAGACTGTGCTGTTCAACAAGGCTGTCAAGGCACGTTATGTGCGCTTCACGGCTACAAGTTCACAGAATGGTCAGGACTTTGCGTCAGGTGCGGAGTTTGAGATTGTCAAGGAGTAATCGATTCGTGCATTCCGGCTGTGGCCGGAATGCACTTGCTTTATATTTTTCGTGTGAACAGTTATCTTGTTATCCCCGCTTTAACGGGTGGTTTTTGGTCAATTAAATTATAATTGCAATGAGAAAAAATACAGTTGTCTTAATGCTGATTGCAGCATTTGCTCTGTTTTTTGTTTCTTGTGAGAATTCAAACAAAAAACAGTACGAAGTGATACCGGACGGCGCAGCAGCGCTTGTAAAGGCTAATTTGGGAAATGTCGTCAATGAGTCGGAAATCCTGGAGGTTTCTATGGTAAGGACTGCTCTTGATTTTTTGGTTAACACAATGCCGAAGGAGTCACGTGATATGTTCAGGGAAATCATTACGGATCCTACCAAATCGGGTATCGATGTGAATGAACCGATGGTGATGTCTGTCGCTGCCCATCCCGTAGAGGTTGTAGTGTCAATGGCAATGTCGGACAAGAACCGTTTTGTCGAGGTCTTTGAGGCTGTTGCTGACGGTACAGGTGTGGAACTTGTAGAAGAGAATGGAATAACAAAAGTTGATTTGGGTTATGCCGGAAATGATGAACTTGATGTTGCTTTTGACTCAGAAGTCCTGGTTATGGTATTCAGCGAGAGCGGTAGTGCCGATGCAGAATATTATATGACTCTTGACAAGGGCAGACAGGCTGTGAATAACGATAAGTATACCGGGTTCTTTGCTTCTCTCAGCGACGCTTCGGCTTTCCTTGATTTTACATCAATTATGGATGCTGCATCGAATAGGAGATACATGAGTGAGAATGAGAAGGCCCTTATGGAGATGTATGCTTCTTACGACCTTTCTTTTCTCATGGATTTGGACTTCGAGGACGGATATTCAGAGGTCGCTACCAAGGTTTTCGCTTCGGATGAATATATCAAGAGAATTGAAGCGTGTTGGATGAAACCTGACGGCAGGTTCCTTGGATTTGTACCTTATGATGCTGTCGGAACACTTAATATCGCAACCGACTTCGGAAAGGCTTGCGAAGCGTATCCGGAGTATATGCAGGAACTGCTTCCGATGATACAGGAACTTGGCTTTACCGAGGAAATGCTCAAGTCTTTTGCCGGTGATATTATGTTTGCAGTTCTGCAACCTGAAAAATTAGGTTCTCAGGAGTTGCCGCAGATGATGTTTGCTGTAGAGTGTAAAGGACGCGATGCCTTTGATGCTTTTATTGCATTGTTGGCCGACGAGGATTTGAGCCTGGTAGACAACGATGTTTATGCACTTGGTTTGAACAGGTACTATGATCGTAGTTCCGGTGAATTTGTGTCTGGAGGGTATGACTATTATCTGATGTATAAGGATGATGCAATCTTTGTACTTCCCGAGAATATCTATAGCGAGGTTGTCGTGGATGGCGAATTGAAGGCACTTGACAGGAATATAACTGACAATGATTGCTTTGCTGCACTCGAAAAGTCCGGCTTTGTGGGTGATTTCAAAGCCATTGTCTCCTTGTATAAGGATATGGTAACCAGAATTTCACCGGATGATAAAATGGCTCTGAATGTTCTGGGCATTTTTGAGAATGTAGAGTTCGTAATGGAGAATGCGACAGAAACCAACTTCAGAATCAACATGGTTGACAAGGATACGAATTTCCTCAAGCAGATTGTTGATGAGGTAATGGCTATTGCCTCATCTGTGGCAATGGGCGGTTTCTGATAATGTGGACATGTAATGATTGAGCGGATTAAATTCAATAATGTAAACCTCAAGGCTTTTGCCGATGTATCTGATGCCGGTGCATCGTCAGAAGTCTGGGGTTCTGTCGTTGAATTCCTGAAAGGTAAATCATATCTTGTAGAGGCTGGGTCCGGCCGTGGAAAAAGTTCTTTCTGTACCTTCCTGTATGCTCTAAGGAGTGATTATACGGGACAAATAACAGTAGTTGACAGTGACCGTGGTGAGTTGCCGTTACAGGAGTGTGATGCAGTGTCTTTGCGCCGCACTTCCCTCTCGATCATGTTCCAAGACCTCAGACTTTTCCCGGAACTATCTTCGGTAGACAACGTGTTGTTGAACAACCAGCTGACCGGTTACACCAATGAGGATGAGGTCCGTTCAATGCTGACACGTTTGGGGCTCGGAGAGAAACTTGACACTCCTTGCGGACAACTCTCGTTCGGTCAGCAACAGAGAGTCGCGTTTGTACGCTCATTATGCCAACCGTTTGATTTTATATTGCTTGATGAGCCTATAAGCCATCTTGATGGGCACAATGCTGCTATTATGGCAGAGATGTTACGCGAACGTCAGCAGAAGGATGGTGTGGGAGTCATAGTTACTTCAATAGGGTATAGGTTACCTTATGAGTATGATTATGTATATAACTTGTAGCAAGGAATGAGATTGTTGTTCAGACTCTTGAAGCAGAATGTCAGCGTATGGCAGATAGTCGGGTTCATTGTCGTGAATCTGATAGGAGGTGTCATTGTTCTTGCCGGTACACAGGCTTTGGCCGATTTCAACTCTTTTGCCGGTGGCGAAGATGAACTCATGTCAAAAGGCTGTGTGGTAATTACGAAGCCTGTAAAGACAACAAATACTATCGGGAACCTTATGGGATTGCGTCCCTCATTCTCAAAGAAAGAGATTGAGGAACTTGAGGACCTTGCATCGGTCTCTGCTGTAGGGGAGTTCAATACACTGATGTTCGAGGTGAAGGCTGCGTTTGCAATCGGTGATGCAAGGATAAGGACTGATATATTCCTTGATGCTGTACCCGATGAGTTTGTCATGAAGGATTTTACTCCTGTGGGTGAATCATCGGTAGAGTGGAGTGCAACACCTGACTGTGACACCATTCCCTTGATTATACCTCGTAATTATATGAATCTGTATAATTACGGTTTTGCGGCTTCAAAGGGATTGCCGCAACTCAGTGATGAACTGGTTGAGGTTTTCCCCATCAAGCTTATATTCCAGCCGGGTGACAGGAATATCGTTTACAATGCCAAGGTATGCGGCTTTTCGAATAAGCTGAATACTATTCTTGTTCCATGGGATTTTCTGCAACAGATGAACAGGAAATATGCTCCTGATGAACGTAACGCACCGGCCCGCCTTGTCCTTACTACTGATGCGAGTGAATTTGAGCAGTCAATATTTGATTATATCGCCGAAAAGGAGTATCTTGTCGAGGGTGATGCTTCGCACGTGCGTCTGCAATCGTTTGTATACACTCTCTTGTGGGTTGTCATAGGAATAGGCTTTGTCTTCTCGTTCCTTGCTTTCCTGCTGTTGGTCGTGAGCGTGCTGTTGCTCATTGAGAAGAACAAGGAAAAGATTGCCAACCTCTTTTGTTTGGGATACAGCATCGGCGAAATTGCAAGGTGCTATCAGCTTCTGGCACTCTCTGTCGATGTGCTTGTGTGGATTGTTGCGGCAATTGCTGCATCAATGATATATCCGTTGTTCTCGGATTTTATGGTGAATGTATCTCCTGGCTTCGTTCCGGTATCCTTGTTTGGGATGTGGGGCGTGGCATTTGGTCTGGCATTTCTGTTTGCGGCATTGCATTCGGTTGCCGTGACAGGTCAGATTAGGAGAATTTGCCGAAGTAAATGAATAAACTATAAATCTATACGATAATGAAAGGAATTGTTCTTGCCGGTGGTTCAGGCACACGCCTTTATCCAATTACCAAGGGTGTAAGCAAACAGTTGTTGCCCATATATGACAAGCCGATGATATATTATCCAGTATCGGTGCTGATGCGTGCGGGTATTAGGGATATACTTATAATATCTACGCCCTATGACTTGCCTTCGTTCAAACGTCTGTTGGGTGACGGAAGTGACTATGGTGTGCATTTCGAGTATGCCGAGCAACCTTCTCCCGATGGTCTTGCACAGGCATTCATCATTGGTGAAAAGTTTATCGGTGATGATTCCGTATGCCTTGTGCTCGGTGACAACATATTCCACGGTGCCGGTTTTTCCGCTTTGTTGAAAGAGGCTGTGAGAGCTGCCGAGGAGGATTCCAAGGCTACAGTGTTCGGTTATTGGGTGGATGATCCCGAACGTTACGGAGTTGCTGAGTTCGATAAGGAGGGTAACTGTCTCTCTATTGTCGAGAAACCGCAGCACCCAAAGTCGAACTATGCTGTTGTCGGTCTCTATTTCTACCCGAACAAAGTCGTTGAGGTTGCAAAGAGTATAAAGCCGTCAGCTCGTGGCGAGCTTGAGATAACTACCGTGAACCAGCATTTCCTCAATGACGGGGAACTGAAGGTGCAGACATTACAGCGCGGCTTTGCATGGTTGGATACCGGTACGCATGACTCTCTTGCCGAGGCATCAATCTTTGTGGAGGTGATAGAGAAACGTCAGGGACTCAAGATTGCCTGTCTTGAAGGAATTGCATACCGTATGGGGTGGATATCTGCAGAGAGGCTTGTTGAGATAGCACAGCCTATGATAAAGAACCAGTACGGGCAGTATCTTTTGAAAATAGCTAAGGAGCAGAATACTCCGGAATGAAAAATTGGAATTTGCGATGAATATAATAAAAACAGAAATAGAGGGGCTGGTGATTGTAGAACCTCGTATTTTCAGGGATGACAGAGGTTATTTCTATGAATCATTCTCGCAACGTGAGTTTGAGGAGGAGGTCTGCCGTACCGCATTCGTGCAGGATAACCAGTCAATGTCGTCATATGGTGTGGTGAGGGGATTGCATTTCCAGAAACCACCTTTCTGCCAGAGCAAGCTTGTGCGTTGCATCAAGGGGGCAGTGCTGGACGTCGCAGTAGACATCCGCAAGGGTTCACCGACATTCGGCAAATATGTGGCTGTGGAACTGACAGAAGATAACCATCGCCAGTTCTTTGTTCCGCGTGGCTTTGCACACGGCTTTGCTGTGTTGAGTGAGGTGGCTGTGTTCCAGTATAAGTGCGATAACTATTATAATAAGGAGAGTGAGGGAACAATTGCATGGAACGATGAGCAGATAGCCGTTGACTGGAGACTGCCTTCAGAAAAGGTTATCCTTTCGGAGAAAGACAAGCTAAGCAAGCCTCTTGCCGAGGCGGAGTTCCTGTTTGACTATAACGAAAAATTGTATTGACATAATGAATATTCTTGTTACAGGGGCCAATGGCCAGTTGGGTTGCGAGATGCGCCGCCTTGGTGCGGTTTCTCCCAATAACTACATCTTTACCGATGTTGCCGAGTTGGATATAACAGATAGTGATGCTGTAATGCGTGTGGTAAAGGAGTGTACAGTTGAGGCTATAGTGAACTGTGCTGCATATACAAACGTGGACAAGGCCGAGAGTGATGAGGATATGGCAGAGCTCATAAATGCTGTAGCTGTAGGTAATCTTGCCCGTGCCATGAAAGAGGTTGGAGGTACGCTCTTTCATGTTTCTACCGATTATGTGTTCGGTCGTGGGGGAAACACTCCCCGTACGGAGGATATGCCACTTGATCCGCTTGGCGTCTATGGCCGTACGAAACTGCATGGTGAGGAGGCTATCGCGCAGAGCGGATGCAAGGCGCTCATATTCCGTACAGCATGGCTGTACAGTGAGTTCGGGAACAACTTCCTTAAGACGATGATGCGCCTGACAGCCGAGAGAGAGCAGATTAACGTTGTGTTTGATCAGGTAGGTACTCCTACATATGCCGGTGACCTTGCGCTTGCGATATTCTCTATCATTGAGGCTGGGGTGTATGAGGGTAACGAGGGTATATATCATTTCTCGGATGAGGGTGTCTGCTCATGGTATGATTTTGCTGTTGAGATTGCAGCGGCCGCAGGCAACACTTCTTGCCGTATAAACCCATGTCACAGCAGTGAGTTCCCGTCACCTGTGACCCGTCCGCCTTACTCGGTACTCGACAAGACAAAGATAAAGAATACATTTGATATCGATATTCCGCATTGGCGTGAGTCCATGGAGTATTGTATCAAAAGAATTAAAGCTAACAACAGATAAATTTATAGGATATGAAACGCAGTATAATAGTAACCGGCGGTGCCGGCTTTATCGGTAGCCACGTGGTGCGCCTTTTCGTGAACAAGTATCCCGACTATCATATAATAAATGTGGATAAGCTTACATATGCAGGCAACCTTGCAAACCTTAAAGATGTTGAGGATAAACCGAACTATACATTTGTAAAGGCAGATATATGTGATTATGAGCTGATGCTGCAGTTGATGAAGGAACATAATGTAGACGGCATAATTCATCTGGCAGCCGAGAGCCATGTGGACCGCTCCATCAAGGATCCGTTTACCTTTGCGCGTACAAACGTGATAGGTACTCTGTCGCTTTTGCAGGCTGCAAAGGTATATTGGGAATCTTTGCCCGAGAAGTATGAGGGCAAGCGCTTCTACCATATTTCAACCGATGAGGTATACGGAGCACTTGAGCTGACACATCCCGAGGGTATTGAGCCCCCATTCACAACGACAGCTTCGTCGGGCGAGCATCATCTGGCTTATGGTGAGGATTTCTTCTACGAGACAACAAAGTATAATCCTCATAGCCCTTACTCTGCTTCAAAGGCAAGCAGCGACCACTTTGTACGTGCCTTCCACGATACATACGGAATGCCAACCGTGGTGACAAACTGCTCGAACAATTATGGTCCATACCAGTTCCCCGAAAAGTTGATACCGCTCTTCATAAACAACATACGTCACCGTAAACCATTGCCGGTATATGGTAAGGGCGAGAATGTACGTGACTGGTTGTATGTCGTTGACCATGCCCGTGCCATAGATGTGATTTTCCACAACGGCAAGATTGCCGATACATACAACATCGGCGGCTTCAACGAGTGGAAGAATATCGATATCATAAAGGTGATAATAAGGACCGTTGACCGTATGTTGGGCAATCCTGAGGGTGCATCGCTTGACCTCATTACATACGTCACTGACCGTGCAGGGCACGACCTGCGTTATGCCATTGACTCTACAAAGTTGCAGCGTGAACTCGGTTGGGAGCCCAGCTTGCAGTTCGAGGAGGGTATCGAGAAGACTGTGCAGTGGTATCTTGACAATCAGGAGTGGATGGACAATATCACCAGCGGTGAGTACGAGAAGTACTATGATGATATGTACAAGAACAGATAAGATAGAAGTTGGACTTTACATGAAGTCTAAACATAAAAATAACGGTGTCGTCAGACACCGTTATTTTTATGTTGTTGCTCTCTTATTTGAATATCGGTATCGAATATCCGAGCCTGGCTGTTATCGTCTGGTTGGCCGAGCGGCCGAAATCATCGAGTTTGGAGTTGTTGAAAATGTCGGCAAGACCATAATAGTAACGTCCTTCAATAAAGAAATTACCGGCTTTTGTCTTCAGCTCAATTCCTGCACCACCGACTATGCCGTAGTCGAATTTGTTGTAAACTTCCTTGCCGTATACGGGTTGCAGTGTGGCGGGGCGTTCTTCTGGTTTCCAGTTGCCCTCGTATGTCTCATTGTCACTGATGAAGAACCCGAACTGCGGGCCCAAATTGATGAAGAACTGGAATCCTTTCTCCTCCTTGCCCCATGACAGGTGTGCCAATAAGGGTATTTCAATATAGTTCAACTGTCTGTAATATCTGTTGTCGGTACCGTCGTCAAAATCCTCTTCCCAGCCTCGTTGTGAGAAGTTTACCTCTATCTGTGCGGCACAAATCATACTGAAATACTTCTCGCTGGTGTAGCGCAGGCTTATACCGCCATTGATGCCGTTGAACAGCTTTTGGCGCATTGAAGGCTGGAAATCTACCTTGTTCAGGTTGAGGCCGCCCGCAACGCCAATCTCAAGCATCCTGCGAGGCTCTTCTATCTGTGCCGATACATTTGCGGCAAACAGTGCTATTGCTATTATGCTTAAAATTCTTCGCATTTGTCAAGGTCTATCTTTTCAATGTTATACTCTCTTGTATAGTGGATGAAGAAGAGCTTCTTGTTCATCATGGCCCCTTGGCCATCAAGTCGCTCGAACTTGAAGCCCGACTGCAAAGGTGCAAACTGCAATTCGTTTATCTTCTGTGGCATCTGGCTGCCGTAGAGGATTGTCGCAAGCAGGAACTGGTAACCGATGTCGTAACCCAACATTCCGTAGCGCGGGTATATTTTCTGCAGGTCGCGGTTGTACCAACGGATGAAGTCGTTCTGGAATCTTGTAGCCTCGGGCAGTGAGAAGTGTGTGAAGAATGTCGCATAGAAGTATGTGTCTACCTCATACAGCTGCTCGCGTGCCTGCTGTGCGTAAACTTGCCACTCGGGGTATCCGAACAGCTTGAAATCGTTCATCAGGGCGGTGTCCAGCACGTTTGCCATAACCATGCTTGGCAGAATCCTGTTGAGTGTCTCTTTTGATGATGACATCGGGATGATGATGTTCTCTTTGCCTTCTGCCGCTAATGATGTAAAAGGCAGGACAATACCATCTTCCTCTTCTTCAATGTCTTTTTCGTTGAAGGCTATCTGCCCCATCTGCACAGTGGTGTAGGGGATGCTGTTCCTGTCGAGTTCCACGGTCAGCGCCTTTATGAAGTCGCGTTTGTTGCTCTTTATGGTGTCTTCTACAAAGATGACATTGGCATTGGGGAATGTTGTCACGAAATTACGTGCAACATCGGGCAATACAGCGGCCTGGAGTGTGTTCACGAAGAATGCCATCGGGTTGTTGGACAGTTCGTCCTTCTTGTTTGAGAAAGGTATCACAAGTGGAATCTCCTTCTCTTTGGCGAACTTGCCCAACTCCTTGTTGTGATTGGGGTAGTATGCACCGATAATGAGGTCCATCTTGTCGAGGGCACCGCTTGACAACAGGTCATTGAGGCTCTTGTCCTTGAATCCTGTGTCGAATGTATTTATCTCCATGGAGTGTCCCTCTCGTTTCAGTCTCTCGACGGCCATGAGGAATCCCTGATAGAACTCCACCATACGTCCCTGCTCTTCGGGTGAGTAGCGGTCGAGCAGGAAGGGCAGTACAACGGCAATACGTGTGTCGCCGTCACCGAAACGGTCGTACACCTCTTCTTTCTCCGGCTCAACTACGGGTGTGTTGACTATGAGCTCCTTGTATTCAACAACATCGTCCTTGGCGCTCCTCTTTGCAGGAATGTTGACAATCATCTTGCGTTTTACCTCCTTGCCTACTAGCTCGGGGTTTACCTTGAGGAAATCCTCGACGCTTACCTCGTATTTCTTGCATATCTTTTCAATGGTCTCGCGTCTCTTGACTTTGTGGGTCTTTTCAATCTTTGGGGTATAGTCCTTTTCTACAGTCACAAACTTGAATGAAGTCTCCTTCTTTGTTCCGGATGTTCTGATATTCTGGTTGGGGATGACGATCTCCTTGCCCACCGGAAAATTGTTTATCGATAGGCCCGGGTTCGCTGCGCATATCTCATCGGGAGTGACACCATACTTTTTGCCCAAGCTGAAAAGAGTCTCCTTGCTGCGGATAGTGTGATATAGTTTTCCGTTGCGCACTACATCCTCATCGCTTGAACTCTTTGCACTTGCTTTCTGTTTGGGGATTCTCAGGGTCTGGCCTATCGAGAGTTTCTTCGCACTTCCCGGGTTGTGTCTTACAATGACTTCGACTGTGGTGTCGTACATCTTCGAGATTGAGAAGAGTGTCTGGCCCTGTGCAACCTTATGGTTGATGAACTCCCCGTTCTGTGCATTGGCAACAGCTGTGAATATGAACAGGGCAAAAAGAATGAGTATATGTCTGAAATTTTTCATGTCTGTAGATTCCTTGTTTGTTTGTTGCAATGCGGAGTGCACACTACCGCAAATCTATGCGAAGATACAACATAATTATCAAAATATGAATATAATGTCCCGAAAAACTGAAGCTCTTTCTCCCTTTCTCGTTTGATAATGTATAAGAAACTTAAAAGTGGAGGCTTGTTGCTGTTTTGTCGGTTGGATTTATTATTTTTGTTTTTTGGAATGTACGGAGCCGGTTACGTACTAATTGCCGGTTTCTTGCGTTAATGATTTAAGATTGTATATTTATGAAAAGATACTTGCTGATGTTGCTGTTGCTCCTGTTTGTTTTTAGTGTGGGGGCACAGGTGAATATTGAGGCTCCGGAGCCTTATGCCGAGGTAACCGATAAGGATGGTGAGATGAGTGAGCTCTCGGCCGGTGGTGAGTTCTCGGGCGAGGCACCCGTAGTGCTCAAACTGTATGCCAATGCCGAGGAGGTTGACGGTTACTCTCTTGTCTGTTCATGGGAGTTCTTCAAGGAGGGCGAGACGGAGCCATATCTCGTACGCTATGACAATGAAGTGGAGATTGAACTCCGTGAGAGCGGTGCAACTATTGTACAGCCTGTGATAGTATATACAAGCCGGGCGGATAGCGAGATTTACTGGGAGTTCGGCGCCGAGGTGTATGAACCTTTCCGCGTGGTGCTTTCCGAGTCGAACCTTGAAGCACCCAATGCTTTCTCGCCCAATGGTGACGGCATAAATGACTATTACAACGTGTTCAACGTTAAGTCCATAGTATCATTCAGCGGTGCGATATACAACCGTTGGGGCCAGCAGCTCTATTCGTGGGGCATTGACCAGATAGGCTGTGAGGATTGCGGTTGGGACGGAACATACAAGGGAAAGCCTGTTAAGCCCGGTGTCTACTATGTTGTGATAGATGCCAAAGGTGCCGATGGCATCAGGTATGAGATACGTCGCGATGTTAACCTGCTCCGTGGATATACCGAGGAGACTGCTGCACCCTAAAACAAATAGATGAGCAATGATGAGCAAAGCAGAAGAGGAAAAGGGAAAGATTGAGGTGTTCGGCGCGCGTGTGCATAACCTCAAGAATATTGATGTGGAGATACCGCATGATTCGTTGACTGTTGTCACGGGCCTCAGCGGTAGCGGAAAGTCTTCATTGGCTTTTGATACGATATTTGCCGAGGGGCAGCGCCGTTACCTTGAGACGTTCTCTACCTATGCGCGAAACTTCCTCGGTGGCATGGAGCGCCCCGATGTGGACAAGATAACAGGCTTGAGTCCTGTGATATCCATTGAACAGAAGACTACCAACAAGAATCCCCGTTCCACAGTTGGTACAACAACCGAAATATATGACTATCTGCGTTTGCTCTTTTCCCGTGCAGCCGATGCTTACTCTTACCTGTCGGGTGAGAAGATGGTGAAGTATACCGAAGAGCAGATCCTTGACCTCATTCTCAATGATTACGACGGCAAGAAGATATATATGCTTGCGCCCCTCGTAAAGGCGCGCAAGGGACATTACAAGGAACTCTTTGAGCAGATGATGCGCAAAGGTTACCTGAACGTTCGCATCGATGGCGAATTGTGCGAGATGTCGCGCGGTATGATGCTCGAACGTTACAAGAACCACGATATCGAGGTTGTAGTTGACAAGCTCGCGGTGGATGCAAAGGACACTCAGCGTCTAAAGCAGAGCCTTGCAACGACATTGGCGCAGGGCGACGGTCTTATAATGATTATGGAGATGCCGTCGGGTACGGTGCGTCACTACAGCAAGCGCCTTATGTGTCCTGTGACAGGCCTTTCATATAAGGAACCCGATCCGCATAACTTCTCTTTCAACTCTCCGCAGGGCTTCTGTCCCAAGTGTAAAGGATTGGGCGTGGTGAGTCAGGTGGATGTCGACAAGGTGGTGCCCGACCGTTCTCTGTCGGTCTATGACGGTGCATTGGCGCCGTTGGGTAAATATCGACGCTCGTCAATCTTCCAGCAGATTGAGGCTGTGCTTGCAAGGTACGATGCCGATCTCAAGACTCCGGTTGAGCAGTTGGGCGATGAGGCGATAGACGAGATACTTTACGGCTCGCCTGTTCCTCTCAAACTGAATAACTCCTCGGAGATGTTCTACGACAGCATAGCGACATATGACGGTCTTGTCAAATATATACAGCAGCAGAAGGATACCAGTGTTTCGGCGAAGGAGATGCGTTGGGCCGAGCAGTTCTCGGTGATGCATACCTGTCCCGAGTGTGGCGGCGCACGTCTTAACAAGGAGGCATTGCATTACCGCTTGGGTGGCAAGAATATTGCCGAGCTTGCCTCAATGGATATTTCGCAGCTTCACGAATGGCTGAAGAATGTTGACGCGCAACTCAGCGACAAACAGCGTGCCATTGCCGGTGAGATAATCAAGGAGATACAGTCGCGCATAGGCTTCCTGCTCGATGTGGGCTTGGGTTACCTGTCGCTGAACCGTGCTTCGGCATCGTTGTCGGGCGGTGAGGGTCAGCGCATACGTCTTGCCACGCAGGTAGGCTCCCAGCTTGTTAATGTGTTCTACATCCTTGACGAGCCGAGCATCGGACTGCATCCGCGCGATAACGACAGGCTCATAAACTCTCTCAAGAGTCTGCGTGACATAGGCAATACGGTGATTGTTGTTGAGCACGACCGTGACATAATGCTTGCGGCCGACTATGTGATAGACCTCGGCCCCAAGGCTGGCCGCAAGGGTGGTGAGGTTGTCTTTGCCGGCACTCCCGAGCAGATGCTCAAGGGCGATACCATGACGGCACGTTTCCTCAACGGTAAGGAGCGGATTGAAGTTCCTGCCAAGCGTCGTGAGGGTAACGGCCATTCCATAAGGATTTTCGGTGCGCGTGGCAATAACCTCAAGAATATCGACGTCGAGTTCCCGTTGGGTAAGCTCATATGTGTCACAGGTGTTTCGGGTGGCGGAAAGTCCTCGCTCGTGAATGACACTCTTCAGCCGATTCTTGCCAAACATTTCTATCGCGCATTGCGCGAGCCGTTGCCGTATGACCGCATTGAGGGCATTGAGCACATTGACAAGATTGTGGATGTTGACCAGTCACCGTTGGGGCGCACTCCGCGTTCCAACCCTGCTACATATACAGGAGTCTTCTCCGATATACGTAACCTGTTTGTAGACCTTCCCGAGGCGAAAATCCGCGGCTACAAACCCGGACGTTTCTCGTTCAATGTGTCGGGCGGACGCTGTGAGGCCTGCAGCGGTAACGGCTACAAGACGCTTGAGATGAATTTTCTTCCCGACGTGATGGTACCTTGTGAGGTGTGCCACGGCAAACGTTACAACCGCGAGACACTGGAGGTACGTTACAAGGGGAAATCCATTGCCGATGTGCTCGACATGACAATAAACATGGCTGTGGAGTTCTTTGAGAACGTTCCAACGATCCTCAACAAGATAAAGGTGTTGCAGGATGTGGGCCTCGGTTACATAAAGCTGGGGCAACCGTCTACGACGCTCTCGGGTGGTGAGAGCCAGCGTGTGAAACTGGCGACAGAACTCTCAAAACGTGATACTGGCAAGACGCTTTATTTGCTCGATGAGCCTACGACCGGCTTGCATTTCGAGGATATACGTGTGCTCATGGGAGTGGTGAACCGACTGGTCGACAAAGGCAATACCGTAATAATCATTGAACATAACCTTGATGTGATAAAGATGGCCGACTACATCATCGATATGGGCCCCGAGGGTGGCCGCGACGGCGGTATGGTCATGGCTGCCGGCACTCCCGAGGAGATTGTTGCCAAAGGGGTAGGGCGCACGGCGCCTTATCTGGCGAAGGAGTTGTAACGATTAAGGGTGAAGGCTGCGAGTAAGCGAGTGTGAGCAAAATATATTTTGCTCTCACAGCGAGCGGAAGCAGGCTCAAGCCCAAAGGGCTTAACGAGGAACGGGTGAGAGGTTAGAGGGAGTAAAGCAGAGAAGGACACAAGCCTTTATATTAAATTTCGCTATTAATTCCGGGAATTATTTTAAAACAGATTCACAGTGCTCCTCATGATAAGAGGGCAGTGCGAAGCCACAGCACTGCGTTGCTTTCAGCGAGCTTTGTATGCGCTCGTTGTGTGTGTAAGCGAGCTTCCACCCACTCGCTGCCACAAACCTTGCGACGACGGTACCTTTAGGTACCCAAAGGAGTCTCCGAAGAAGCCCTGTCACGAAGTGACTGAGGAGTAGAAAACAGAGAAAAGACATACAGGCCTTGGCTGCGCTCCCTTAATAAAACTCCTCTACCGCAAGCGGTTCCACGGGCTGCTTCACTTTTCAAACTCCTATGTCACAATTCTTCGCTTGTGCCACCTTCTCTATAAACAGAGAGGACACAGCTGTCACAAAGTGATTGAGGGTTATGTTTCGTTGAATATTAGACATTTCTGTCATCTCGACAACTGAAAGGAGGAGAGATCTCTCGTCGCTACGCTCGCTCGAGATGACAGAACTTCGTGTTTGGCGTGTCTTGCCGGAGCCTCCACTGCATGGAGATTTTAGAACTTTTTAAAAGTAAGTGTCGCGTCTTTTGAACGCAGTATCATGCCGTTGCGGTCAAGGTGCAGAACCCCAAAACGTTCGTCTTCGGGGTTGAAAAGACCATAGTGCTGTGGTTCCTTGGGCAATGTTATCAGTTGCACGAAGAGTGAATCTTTTACATGCTGGAAGCGTCCATAGCCTTCGCCAATCTTTATCAGGTCAAGCTGCACGGCCCAGAACAGGCTCTTGTTGCGGTTGTTTATTACAGTGCTGTCCGCAGTAAGTTCCACTTGCATCAGTTTCCAATAACCGCCAAGGTCTCCGTTGTGGTCTTCTTTTTGGCACGATGCCAATATCGCAGCTGCAAGCAGTGTGTATATAATCTTTTTCATCTTCTTTTTATTATAAATTCAAACAGCCTCCTGTCCTTTAGAATCCAAAAATGTCATGGCGTGTAACGGTTATCATTCCGCCATAGTTGTTGCCGTAAAGCGCCCCCCTGTCGAAAGCAACCGATGTGGTCACACTCCAGTTTTTTGTTGGCTTGAATGTTAGCTCTGCAAGGCCCGAACGGTTTGTCTTCATCTCCTTGAACGGGATTGAATATGTGCCCCAGTTGTTGCTCTTTGTATACATCAGACGATAGCCGAGCCAGGTAAATGGTTCACCCTCAATTCCAAAGTGGAATGCTTCAACACGGTTGTTGTATACATGTAGAGTTCCGTTCTTTTTGTATAAGGGCGATGAAACGAGTGGCGTGCCAATCATCATTCCGTAGTTGAACCACCCGTTGTATGTGTGGTGCCAGTAGTTGTTGTCTGCACAGCTTATCTGGTCAGGGATATCCTTGTTTGAGTCGTGGTATATTGCTCCGCTCTGGTTCTTTAGGTTGAAGTATTCAAATAGTACGTTCTTTACCCACCGGCACTTTTTCAGTTCGAGTTCAAGGCCTACCAATTGTTCTGTCCATAGCCCGTACTCCCAGAACATCTGTGAGTGGTCTTCGAAGAGATGCTCGTATGTCATCCTCAGTTTCCAGTCTTTGCTGTTCCATGTCAATGCCCCTAACCAGCTGCCGAGCACATTGCCGGCAATGTTTGCCTGGTCGGCTGCGACGTATTGGCTGTCTCCCTTGGTGGGGAAGAATGCCTTGATGTAGTCCTTAAGTCTTGAAGGGTTCTTTACCGTATTGCCCGGTTTGTTCTGTCTGTTGTAGCATGTTCCGCCGAACTGTGTCACCATATGAAGGCCCATCTCGGCTGTAAGCGGGAACTTCTTCTCATTACCGATGCGCAGAAAGCCGGCTTTTGAGTGATAGCGTACGTCATCGGTATGAGATTTTCCTTCTGCTGTAAATTCTTTTTGCCAGTGCCCGTCGGTGAACCAGCCGTAGGCAATGTGTCCTCTTATGGCTGCCCAGCCATTGAACCAGGGAATCTCCCAGTAGTCGGGCATCTCGAGACGTATCTGTGGTATCGGGCGTGCATTGCCGCTCTCGGTGAGCGCTCCTGTCGACAGGCGGGCGTTCTGTATGTAGTTCCAACGTTCCTTTTGTCCTACCGACAGTTTGAGCATCCTCCATTGTACATCGGCGTATGCCTGCTGTATGAATACATTTGAAGTGAGGTTGTATCCTCCAATGATGTCTACTCCCCATTCGATGCCGAACTGGCTTTTTATGACATGCTTGCCCTCAACGGCTGCACGTGCGTACGCCCACTCGCTGTCGGCGCTGAATGCCCCCTGTCTGTTGTTGAAGTGCCACATAGGGGCGAAATTGCCACGGCCGGCTGTTGCTCCTGCTTCAAAATCGGTCTTGATGATATTGCCGTCGAGGATGGGGTCGCAAATGCGCCCCTGCAGTGCCTGGCTGACCTCCCGTTCAACCTTTGGCGGTAATGATGTGATGGTGTCAGCATCCTGTGCATTGGCAGTGCCTGTAATTATAAATACAAGAAACGTTATTGATATTATTATGGATTTAAATAAATTCATATTGTGACTATAGAATGTGTCATTAAAACATTTTTTTTATGGTATGTAGTTGCCATAATGGGTAGCTCAATGCTTCGCAACCTGCCAAGTTTCTGAAACGTATACAATTCTTTACCTTCCAACAGTATGCTTTTAAATAATCAGATTTTGTTTTTAGTATAGTATGTTCACCGTAGTGACCGAAATTGCCGTATTTTAGAACGATATCAAGTATTTTCTTGGCATTCTTTTTATCCTGTTCTGTTGTTTGACACAAGGAGTACTCTTTTGAAAGGCCCAAAATCTCTGTCGCAATGATTGTAATAGCTTTATAAATGTTCAATAATTTAAGTTCCTTAAGCGAACTTATGAATATTTTATTGTTGAGACAGTTATGGTATTTCTTGACGAACAAGGCCCAGTCGCAAACCTGCCTAAGGCCTAAACCTGAAAATATTATATGTCTCAACATGTGGGATAACAGCTGGAGTGCATTCGCTACTGGTGGCAAAACCCGTATTTCCCCTCCGTTAATGTGTGTGTATGTTTCGGATTCTTTTTCTATTATTTCTGTTGTTGTCCTGTTGTATTCACTTTGTATGCTTTTAGTGAAAAATTTGGCACTATTCTTATGCAGCTCAATTTCTACTCCCTTGTAGTTGATAGAGGCGTGCGACTCATCTGAATCGTCATCTATGATGTATCCTTGGTCGGTGAAGAAATTTATCGCTTTTTCAAAGTAGTTGGGCATGAAGAATAGGTCTATGTCGCCACAGGTGCGGTATGAAGGTGTGGGGTAGTTCTGTGCCAGCCCTTGCCCCTTTAGTAAAAAGTATTTGATCTTTTGTAGTTTAAATTCTTCGTTAAGTTCATTGAGGACTGCGTTCATATGTCTATTCTGTTTCTCTATTGTACGCAGTTGTATGATCCATTTTAATCTCAGCTCTGCCCTTGGCTTATAATCTTCAGGAAGTCTTCCGATTGCATCTATGATAATGCCTGCAACAGTCTGCTCTATGGATATAGCGTGGACTTCATCCCACTCCTTTTCCGTGAGCTTGCGTGGTAAAACGGCCGTATAGCCCCAAATTCCACTTTTTAGCAGAGTAAAGAAAACTTCGTATATGTTGTTCATTTTTGTAAACTATCTTTTTCTTATTTTGGAATAAAACAGTTCGTATATCTTGTAGGGATATCTAAGACTCAGTATAAAGAAGTTCGAGTACACACCGTTTGCCTTCATGGCACGAAGGTGGTCTTTCATTATCTGCAAACGGCTGTTGAAACCTTCGGTAGAGGCACCTCCGGTACGCATGGTCACAAAATCACGTTTTATGTACTTGGTGTTTATGCGGTTTACGAATATGTATCGCAACAGACTCTCAAAGTCCGCACCAATCTTGTAACAAGTGTCGAACGGGCCATATTTGGTGTATACTTCTCGCTTGCAATAGAATGACGGATGTGCCGGCATCAGACCAATGCGCATGAGACTGCGTTTGAAGATTGCCGATGAGTAGTAGCGTACACATTTGTTGAGATCGTTGTCATTGACAAAATGTACGTCGCCATACACGGCATCAATGCTGCTGTCCTGCATCGTCGTGGCTATGACAGACAATATGTCGGTCGACGTGTAGAAATCGTCGCTGTTCAACAGGCCTACAACATCTCCTGTTGCCATGGCAATACCTTTATTCATGGCATCGTAGAGCCCGTTGTCCTTTTCGCTTATCCAACGCATCCTGCTGCCGAACTTGGGTTCATACTCCTTTATAATGTCAACGGTGTTGTCTTTTGAGGCACCGTCAACAATAATATATTCAATGTCGGTATAAGTCTGCTTCAACACCGATTCAAATGTGTCGCGTACCGTTGACGCGCTGTTATATGTTGCTGTTATTATAGATATTTTCATTGCTGTGTTAGATTCCATAAATAATCCTTAAAAAGGAGCAACAATAGATATTGGTATGATGTATATCTTAAATTATAAAGTTGTGGTGGCATTTTCCTGTAATCTATTGCAAAGGTAATCAAAATGTTTAAACAAATGATGTCGTATATTATTTAATAATGCGAGACAAGATGATTTTGTTTAAATAAATGTTTAATGGGGTAACGATTAAGGAATTAAAGATTAAGGGCGAAGGGTTACGGGGTTTTCGTTTTCAGTTTTCACCTTTCACCTTTCACCTTTCACTTTTCCGTTTGCATAGCGCTCATTAAAGACCCTAAGCAATTGTCTCCCTGTTTTAGGGAGACGAGCAACGAAGTTGCGGAGAGGGTCACGTTACACGCTAAACGCTAATCGTTACACGTTAATCGTTACACGTAATCGTTATTCAGGACTTTTATTGTGTTGCGCTTTTACAAAACTGCACTCGCACGCAGTGTTAATGTTAGCCAATTTTTGTTAAGAAAATAGGTGTAAAAGAATATTTTGGCTAAAAACACTTGCAAACCCCTACTTTGAGATTGTATATTTGGCGAAAAAATCAAACCACTATGAAAAACAACAAGACTGCTGTCAACAATTTGAAAGCATTGGAGAAAGAAGAAAAAGTTACTAATGATGGGCTGTACAGTTCGTTGGGTATCACAGGCAATATTGCAGAGAAGGCAACACTTGCGGTTCTGGCCGACAGTCACAATTCCTTGGCGCGTAATGTTGGAATACCGTGTGAACTTGAGATAACTGCCATTACTCCATACCCCGCGGTTACCGATGAGTACGGAGTGCGTTGCAAGGGCTTTGGCGGTTATCGCGTGCCGTTGGAACCATTGGCCAAAGGTTTTTACAAGGTGAGGTTCCGTGGCAAGGGCAATGGCAAGAACGTGGTGTGCGGTTATATTGTCAACAGTCAAGGATATGTTGAGTCTGTCGCGACCGTGTGTGACGGGGATGGTTTTGCAACCTTGCCTTTGACCCCTGACTCACATGCGCTCTATGCAAGCGTGCCCACCAGGAGAAGCAAGCCTGCTTGGGGCAGGATTACCGTTGAACTCATGCCACACGGCTTGCGTCAGGCTGTAGAGTGCTACATGTATAACATTATAATGTGTGTAAAGGAGATTGCACGAGATGTCGAGAGGCTCAAACGGAATAACAACCGCAGAACAAAAAGAATGCTGAACTGATAATAAACGATTAACGTTTAAGGCTACGGGTAAGCCATTTGGCTTGAGTTTGCTTCCGCTCGCTGTAAGAGCTCAAGCAAGCTTGGCTCTTACTCACTCACCCGCAGCCTTAATCGTTAACTCCACTGCGTGGAATTATTGATCTATGATTTCATTCAAGATGTTCTCTAAGATATATTCATCACTCATTAATTGGATGCCGGAGTTTGGGTCGGAAAGTAGCTGATATGTCTTGGTTGAATAGAAAATATTCAAGGCGCGTTCTTCGTCTATTTCAAGCCTGTCGGCAAGCATCATGATGATGTGGCTTTTTTTGCGCCACAATACCGAATCTCTCATAATCAGTTTCTGTATTTATAACATTATGCTATCAACAAATGACAAATATTTGTCTATAACCTCCTGGTTGAGTATGCAGATTTGATGATTCACTTTTTTGTAACGTAATTGACCTAAAGCTTGTTCAGCTGTTATAATACCCTTTTCATAATCTTCTACAGTATCGATTACATTGTCATTGGCAACACCACCTTCTACCACATCAAAGATTGATGAAACGTCTTTACCTTTTCTGCAATTTACAACATAATCCAGCCATTCGATATTATATTCATTGAATATTTTGAACTTTACATTATTCTCAACGGCATTGTCATAGTCAAAATTGTAGATATTGACAATAGCTCTTGTTTCACGTCCTTTTCTGCTTGCAATGATTGTTGCCCAATCTCTTGCTTGAGATTCAATTTGTGTCAAATAAAAGCCTGGGCCAAAATCAAGATTCTTTCTTCCAACTTTTGCCAGAGGCTTAGGTATTGATAAATATGTACCGTGGTATAGTGTAATCATACTGCTTGCTCCTTTCTTTCTTTCTCCCAATTTTCAAGGGTTTCAATAGTATCGTCTATTACCCAATCCAGACTTTGAGTGTGCAATAGTTCATAATGTTTCAATAGGCGAGAATGAATAATGTCCTGTTTGCTTAGTCTTCTGTACATTTCTTGCCCGGATATGTTCAGTTTTCTCGCGCTACCCTCAATAGCCATAACAGTGAAATGTATTCTCCTGTATTTCTCGTCCTTGTCATTCATGTCTTTTTGATTTTCTCCGCTAAGATAATTAAATGACAGTAAATGGCAATATCATATCATTAATTTTTGATTTTTGATTTCACCTTACATAAGATTCAACTCCGTTGAATCTGCTCCCGCTCGCTGTATAACATCAAACAAGTTTGTGTTATGCTCGCTTAATTGAGAAATTCGTTTACCCGCAGCCTTAATCGTTAAGCCCTTGGGCTTGAGCCTGCTTCCGCTCGCTGTAAGAGCTCAAGCAAGCTTGGCTCTTACTTGCTTACCCACAGCCTTAATCGTTATCCCCTTCACCTCTCACCCATAACCCTTTTTATCAAAATGTCAATACAGCAACCTTGTTCCTTCTTGTGTGACATACCTTTGTAATGTTTTCTTCATAATGTTTTCAGGTGCCGCCTTTTTCAAAATGCTGTATGCAAAGTTGTGTTTATATGGCGGCACCTGTTTTTGACGGAATGAGTTAAATACATTATAATCTATTACAAAACCATTTAAATCAAATCCCTATGTTGGAGGAAAATAAATTCAGTTACCGTGCGTTGCTTCATGGCAAGGATGCAGAATGGTACTTTGCCCGTGGGCTTGACGACATTACAGCTGCGGGCAGTTATGAGGTGCGACTTTTCCATAACGATATGGAATCATTGGGTATAACAACCGGTGATTGTGACAAGGAGCATTATGTTGTTGCGCATCTTTTTGTAAGCGAGAGTGCTGCAACCGGCAGGCAGCAGGCGTTGCGTGTAGTGGGCCAGACCCTGTTGCTCACCATTTGCGCAACAAATGCTGTCAAGGCCTTTACCCGTACTTGTGAAATAACCCTCAAAGGCGCTTCCTGGGGTAGTTGGGTTGACTTGGGTGCTGCTTCAACAACCGATATCCAGGATGGCTCCATCACAGCACAGAAACTGAGTACAGATGTAAGGGGAAAATTGGACAGGGTTACAGAGGTGGATGAGATAAAGAAAAACGCCCTTCATACAGAAAGCGTTCACATAGTCTCTGCTATAGACGAAGTAAGTATTGGTGGCAGAAGCATTAATGGAGAGGCGGTTGTGGATATACCAATCCCCGTGGCTACCATCAGGAATGCTGGAGTGATGAGTGCGGAGGATAAGGCGTCATTGATGGACATTGACAAAAATTTTAATGGTGGTGTTATAGATATAGCCACATTGGGTTATACTGCTAATACTTACTATAATACTGCCGGTGAAATAAGAAGTCAAGCAGGGTTCTTTACATCTGAAGTTATTCCTATAACGAGAGGAACTATTGTTCGACTAACAACAAACTCTACAACATTAGTGTCTTTAATATCACTTACAACTAAAGACGGGATATTCGTTGGTTGTGTTGTAAGTGGAAAAAACGGTGTCAATACATATGAATGGACTGCGCCAATAGACTGTTATATAAGGATATCTGTTGTTTCAAAAAACGGCACTATAGAATTGCCCGGTCACAAAACTGTAGTTTGCGACACTGTAATGGATGTCTACGGAAAGCAATTGGACATCAGAGGTTTCTATGGCATAGTTCAAGGTGCGTTTAGGACGGATGGAATAGTATCCTATATGGACTCATTCTCTCACTCTAATCCTGTACCAGTTAAGCAAGGCGATGTAATAAGAATATCTAATGCTGTTGTTACCGATATCATATCTTTAATTACAAAAGTAAATGAGAGCGGCGAATATGTAACAACACTTATGTGTGGTGTTACAAATGTTAAGGATTACGAATACGAAGTTATTACGGATGGGTACGTTTCAATATCAATGTCACGCGCCTCTTTTAAGGAGAATTCGGCGATAATAATATCGAGTGGCATAATACAGGATATTGATAGAATCGAGAGAATCTCAGGAAGTCCGTGGAAAGGGAGACGCATTATGGCTATTGGTGACAGTCTTACTGCAAGCACTAAGGATACTAATTGGCAATATGTAGTAGGAGATATGCTTGGTTGCAATATAAGGACTCATGCTAAAGGTGGTATTGGTCTTATAGCGATGGTTGATGGCGATGGCACTGAAAAACCAGAGGCGGACCCTGACAATTTCGGAGTGTCTAATATATATCGCCTTGAGGCATCGGATGTGGTTGACGTGGACTTGATACTTTTATTTGGTGCCTTTAATGAATACCGAAGAGCGAGAGATGAGTATGGAAATGCAGAAGATATGTATCCCGACCAAAATACATATCTCGGCAGGTTACGTTATGTGGCAAAAAGGCTTGTAGATACAGTGCTGCAAGGCAATCCTAAATGCAAAATTGCATTCGTGGAACCATACTGCTTTGGCGGTGGAAGTTACTGCGATGCTACAGGCTACGATGTTGGCGTTGAGATGGCAAAGGGGTTGCAAACAGTCGCAAATGAGTTCTGCTTTCCTTGTATACCTCTTTTAAGAAATTCTCAGATAGCAAGGTATAATTGGGATTTATACTGCGCTGGAGGCGGCACTGAAAATACAACATATCTACCGTATGACGAATCAATTCCTTACGGAACACCGAGCATATTCCCCTCTGCAGATTTGTTGCCATCTACGGCTGTTGAGAATATCATCGCCCTGGTAGCAGCGGAGAATATTTACGGGTATACTTACGCGCAGTTCATAGGAGGCTCGTGGAGCTTGGGCCATTACCCAGGCGGTTCTACGGAATACTCATCACCCTATATTTATCTGTGGAAAGATTTTATTCATCTCAATGCAAATGGTCAGACAAGAATTGCAGAGTATATTGCAAGACAGGTAAATACGTTATAAGTATACTATATGATTATTGGTATAGACTCTATAACATTATTATGGCGAGCCTAGTTTGAGTAGCTATAATAATGTTATAACTGTAAGTTATAATGTTGTTTTAGGTGTTCCTTAATTTTCTCCTTGTCATTGCCACAGGCTTTCTTTATTTCAAAAACGATAGTGTCGACCAATGTTCGATACCAGAAACCTTGCATAAAATCCCAGATAAAACCCTCTTTACCGTCAAGAAAACCTAGTTTTAAAATATAACGGTAGCAAAAATAAAAGAATGAACGCCAGAAAATCTTCATCTTGGCATATTTCTCTTTCTGTTTCCTTTTTGCAACAACCTCTTCGCAATATGAATTGTCTTTGCTTTCGTTCCCAGTGATGTGGAACTCTGCATCCAGTAGCAATGCGGCCTCGCGCGCTGCATATCTATTATGTTTGTCAACGAATTGAGTAATGCTTATCATGCTTGCATCGTAGAAAGGGTGTTTGAATGTCGTAGTCTTGCCTCCGTCTGCGATGACTAAATGTTCGTCCATAATACGCTTTTCATAGCGTGCCTTTCCATTGCGGAATAGTCGAATCATCTTTATACCATTTGCAATGCCGTGCTTTAATTCACGTCCCATAAACACTCTACCAAGCGGCAGTACAACTGCGTACACGTCATTGGGTAAGGTTGGCAGTCTACGCTGCATCTCTTCAATTAGTTCCTTAGAACAGTATTCATCAGCATCAAGGCGCAGAACCCATTCTGTCTTGATGTCTATGTTATCCAATGCCCAGTTGAACTGTGCAGCCTGGTTCCCCGGCCACTTGTGTGGAATTACTTTTGCCCCCATTGACTTTGCTATTGTTGCAGTATTGTCAGTGGATAGGCTGTCAATAACATATATCTCCTTTGCAAACTCCTTTACATTATCTATGCAACGGCGTATATGCAGTTCCTCATTGAAGGTCAGTATTATAACAGAAATGTCTAGCATATCTCGTTCCAATTTATGATTTTGTGTTTGGTGTTCTTAAGTTTTGTCGCAAAGTCATGAATGTCGTTGAATTCATTTTTTCTCCAATCCTCGGTGTAGCCTGGATGAACGCCTACTTCTATGGTTTTTTCATCACCTAACTTTGCAATCTGTTCAATAATGCTGTCGGCCCAATTTGTATCAAAACTGTTAGCAGCCATATAAAAGTAATCAGTAGACTTGTGGTTACGGCGTATATATGCACTAAACATGCTGTTTAGTATTCCGATTATGCCACGGTTTGAATCTTTCACGAAAATGTTTTGCACACCACGCACTCTTTCAATTTCGCAGGTTTTTGCAGCCTTTTTAACAGCAAGCAGAAATGAAGGAAATTTGTGCAAGTGACCGTGTGAGTCCAAATGTGAAACCTTTATGCCGGCCTCGGTGAGGACTTTTATCTGCGCAATGGTCTCCTTTATAATATCTTTTTGCTTCAATCTCAGGAGTAGTGCCTTTTTTCTTGTGCTGTTTGATTCAATGAATGTGCCATCTTCACCAAGCAAACTCCAGCAATCATTGCATACAGGTTGCAAGCCGTCTACGTATGTAAGGTGTACACCCCAACTGAACTCCGGGTGTTTTTTAGCATATTCAATAGCCATTTTCGAAGCCTCGCAATTTACCATAATTGTAGCAGAGGTCAATGCTCTACGTTCAAAACATTCAATGGTTGCTTGGGTGGTCTCTTCGTTGAAACCAAAATCATCTGCGTGTAATATAATTTTCATATATTATGGATTCTGTTTGTTTAAAAAAGCATATTGTCACCCGCAGCAGGTCTTATGCGCCAATTCTCTTCATCATTAATACCCTCTATTTCCCTTAATGGCGAGTTTTCTGATAGTCGAAGAACAACATTTCCTTTTCCCATAGGAACTGTACCCAAGAATAACATTTTCTTATATAAGGATTTGTTGAATGGTACAAATTCAACAGCATCTATGTTGCCGGGCAATGTCATTGCGAAAAGGCAAATCTTAAAGTATGATAGCTTCTTGATATCTGCTGTTTCCCATTCAATAATGGAGCGGAGTGTGACATTTTTAAAACCTCGTTGCGATGCCTGTTCGTGGAACTGGTCCTTAATAATGAACCAAGCAATAACTTCTCCTTTTCTCTTTATATAATAAAGCTTACAGTCTTTGTTTGAGTCAAGTACCCATTTTGCCCATTCCTTATTATGATTTTCCTTGAAACGCGCTTTGTCGCCATTCCAAATTCTTTCATATTCCTGGTCAATCTCTTTCACTTCATAAATCTCATATTTCCATTGGCCATTTATCTGAGCAATGAGCTTAATGAACAATTGTTGAATGAGCAAGAAGAAATTACATATGAATGCAACTGTTTTTGCTATGAATCCTTTGCAGAACATTTCAACAACAGCTCTACTTTTTTTAAGCAACAGCAGTCTGGGCGAAAAAAACAGTTTAGCGCCCAATTTTTGCATTATATTGTATTGCATTTGGGATACTGAGCCAATAAGAATAGCACCATTCTTGGAATGTTCCATTCTCAATTTGTGTATCTTTGAACCAATACCCTGTTTCCTATGGGTTGTATTCACGCTTAAAGTGCTACAGGTGATGCTTTCAAATTCGTTGCCGTCTATGACAAGGCTTGTGGGAAAATGAAAGCCTGATGCTATAACATCTTCATTGTCGCATACAAATATTTGGAAAACATCATTGTCATTGTGCCTGAAGGGATTCTTCTCGAGAACCGGAATTTTTGCATCACCATCCTTCAGGTAGTTCGATACATCATTCAATTCAAATGATGATGATTCCTGGTTCGTTGTACGCTTGATATAACTCAATTCCATCTGTTATTCTTTAATAATTCGTTTTTTTATGAATCTTGCCGGATTGCCACCAACGACTGTCCAGGGCTCAACATCTTTAAATACAACTGACCTTGCACCGGTAACACCGCCTTCTCCAATTGTCGTTCCCATTGAAATGAAACTCTCGGCACAAACCCATGCATAATCCCCTATGTATATTGGAGCTGTAATCAATTCGTGCTCCTTGCTTGAAATATTATGTGATGCAGTACATAGAAATGCTCTTTGAGAAACAGTGGCTTTCTTGCCCAAATGTATCATATTGACATTGTAACAATCAACATTATCCGAGATGCAAGCCAACTCTTCCAATTTAAGATTTGATGGCATCCACACCTTTACAGAAGCGTGCACACTTGCGCTCTTGGCAATATCTGCACCAAACACACGCAAGACAAAATTTCTCCATCTGCGGAAAAAGCCTCCTTTGAATGGACGGAATAAAAAAATGCTACATACATTCCACATAGCACGATAGAGCTTGTTTTTAAGGCTTAACTTGTTTTTGTATTTTTGTCCAATATTGTTCATTATTGCTATTTTATGATTAAAATATAAAGATTAGTATCGGTATCTTTAATGTCAAATTACTTTATTCTGTTTTTATAAATTGCATGATATTTATAGTTTATCCTTTACAATTTTTACTTATATACTTTTTGCTCATGTTCCTTTATTTGTTCATCTGTCCAGTAATATTTGATGACTTTAGCAGGTACCCCCCCAACAATTGAATATGGAGGAACATCTTTTGTGACGACAGAGCCTGCAGCAATTGTAGCTCCACGTCCAATAGTTACTCCCATGAGTATTGTTACACGACTTCCAATCCAAACATCTTCTTCAATTACCACCTCTTTATCTAACCCTTCAGGTTTTGTCTTCTCTGTAATGTCATTATGATATATGCCGATAATTCTACCATGGTTGCCAGTGTGTATGGATAAGTCTTCGCCAACAGATATGTGTCCCTTAAACACTATCTTGGCGTTAGTTGCAGACAAGCAGGCGCGAGGGCCAATATACACACGAGGTCCAATGAATATATTTTTGGGATGGTCATATATAAGTGGAGGGGTTATTGAGGAATTTTTTTCAAATAGTCCAAAACGATGTCTAAAGACAAATATACTTCTTAACCAGGTGTAAATACCTTTTATAAATAAAATTCTTTTCATGTTATTCTTTCCAAAGATTGATAAACCGAGACATAATTGCTTCTGTCGAGTATTCAGTGTAGGCTTTTTCTTCTGCTCTGTTTGCCATCTCTTCAATTATATTATTATTACTTAGACTATATAATACTTTTTCTCGTAATGCAGTTGTGTTCTTGGGTTCAACAAGTATACCTTGTACCTTGTCTTCGTAGGTTAACATCTCCTTTATTGCACCAACTGGTGTTGTGATAATTGGGCAACCGCTTGCCATTGCTTCAACAATCACATAAGGAAACCCCTCTGTGTGGGTTGGCAGAACAAATAGTCCAGCACTCCTCATGGCTTTGAATATTTCTGTACTTGGCTTCATACCTTTAAAGCTTATATTGCCTTTGAAACCATTACTCTTTATCCAGTTATTTAGTTCCGAATGTATCACTTCATCTTGTGGACCATAAATGTTCAATGTGATGTCTTCTATTGTGGATAAAGCTTCTATCAGTTCGAAAATACCTTTTTCACGAACGTTGTGCCCTACAAACAGAATCTCATTCTTGTTACGTGTTATTCTGCTTTCTTTCAGCACTTCAATTTCCTTGTTGAATGAGTTACCTATTTTTATTACATTACTGAATCCTGCAGATATTATTGCGTTATACGATCCTTCATCAAGAACAATTGATTTATACGAGTTTTTCAAAGTAGACAGCAGTACTTTCTTTTTCCACCCACTTGTTGATAAATGCATTGGCATCGTTCCACAATGGTAGTGGACTATTGCCTTTGCTTTGTAGTGTTTTGCGATTTTAACATACAGCCAATCGCGGACAATTCCGGTGCCAAGTGAACTGAGTATATGTACTTTATCGTATCTCTCCTTTTTAAGGCTTCTTATAAGATTCCACAATCCTTTCGCATAATCTTTTATGGAATAGTACAAACGTTTATACGTAGGTAAGAGGTGGGTGAGAGAAACACTTCTTACAATTGGAAGATGTACTACCTCTACCTCATTTTGTTGGTATTGGTGGAGATAGTCCAACACTATCTTCATCCATATAGTTACTCCTCCCTTGCTGCTGGGTTGGGGACCTAATAAAAGTACTTTTTTCATTATTGTTGGGTTATATGTTGTCAATAATCTTTTTATACTTTCCCAAAAAAGTCTCTTTGGATAATTTCTTTTCAGCGATCTTGCGGCTTAGGATAGAGAACTCGGTATATTCTTTTTCGTTTATTGATATCATACGCTCTATTGAGTCTGCAATACTTTCAGGAGATTTTGGGTCAAAAAGGAATCCGTTCTTGCCTTCATGCACATAGATAGAATTATCGCAGACATCACTGCAAATTACTGGACGTCCGCAAGAAATAGCTTCACAAATGACATTGGGAGTACCTTCGAAAAACGACGGTAGGCAGAAAATGTCGCAGTCTTCATATTTCTTTTGTATCTCTTTTGTCTTGTCAAGAAGCTTAATGAAAGATTGGAGCTGATAATCGTTTATCAGCGTTTCGCATTTGTCTATATAATCTTTTGATTCTGCAATCTTTCCATACCATTCAACAGTAAATTTACAACAACGCTCTTTTGCAATCTTGATTGCTTCAATAAATCCAAGAGCGTTCTTTGGCTCAAAAAGCGATGCCGCAACTACGATTTTGGGAATCTCCCTTTTCTTGTGCTCAATAAATGCAAACTTTTTTGTGTCTACAAAGTTGGTTATTGTTTTCAATTTTCGCTCCATCCACGGGTTGTGTTCTCGAAGGAATTTTTCCTGTGCATAGCTATTTGGTACAATATAATCGGCAAAACGATATAGCATAAAACGGATACGTTCATTCATGCCTATCCTTTGTGTCGTGTTTCTTTCACTTACAATAAGGTTATACTTGCATCCTAAAAGTTTTGTCAGTGAAGCAATCAGTGATGGCGTTTCCTGATAAGCAATAACCCAATCCGGTTTTTCTTGCTGAAAATATTTTCTTACAGACAGAATTCTTTTTTTTCTGTTGCTTGCATTAGGAATTACCAAGTTTTCGACATTATTCTCATCAAGATAGTGCTTGTAAAAATCTTTATCATGATAAGTGCATACTTTTACTTCATAACCTTCTTTATGCAGCATTACGGCAAGACCAACCAGTTGACGTTGAGCACCACCAGCTCCCAAGCAATCGGTAAATAGAATTATTTTAGACATGATATTTTACTTTCTCTATTTTGGTGTTAATATATGCTATGGCAATAATAAGTAGAAACGAGTTGTTTGAAATATAACCCATTGAAAAAAGTGTAATTGTAAACCAAATACATATTGTTGACACTATTATATAACACTCATCCTGTGTTAGATATTTCTTGTTCCTCTTGAATATGTTAAACAATTTAATGAAAAATATTAGGTATATGATACAACCGAATATTCCTAAATTTGCAAGAAGTTCTGCCCAATCGTTGTGAGCATAATTACCTGCTATCATTACACTCTTATCAAAGCCATATCCAAACAAGAAATGAAAAATAGAACCATTTAATGAATAGTCCCAAATAGCGCTAACCTGACTTATTCGTGCATTACCACTGTCATCATTTCCTGCTTCCATATTGCTTAAACGATTCATAAGGTACTCGTTTGACATCAGCATATCATATGACATGTATACAAATACAATGAATAAACCTAAGATAACAATTGAGTATTGGACCTTCTTACTCTTTGGTACACTTTTAAAGGTATAATAGAAATACAAAAGAAAGGAGACAATACCGCACACAATAGCCCCACGTTTGGATGACATAATTATAAAATAAATAGTGATAATTAATAGTGGAAAAGCATATTTAGGTTTGCGTATAAATCCAAGTAATGGTAATAGTGCAACGAAACGATATCCCATGTTGTTTGTGATGGCTTCTCTGTTGTACAATGCTAATAGTCTGGCTTGGAAGTTGAAAAAAGAAAGAATAAATGTAGCAAGTAATACAATTGTGAAAATTATAAATAACTTTTCTGTAAGAATTCCCTTCTTTGTCATATATCTGATTGGGAAATAAGTCAAAAAGGTGCAACATATTGACTTGAAATTGTTCATTGTAGATAATGATTCATGCCATTCGCTAACGATTGCCTTTTCTGAAAATAACCAATATATTGAGTTTATCAACCAGAAAAAGAATATCAACCTTTCAAATGATGTCGCTTTGAATTTGGAAAAATATTTATACGCATAAGTCAAGCTGATTGTAATCCACAAGACTAGTGATGCTTGGGAAACTGGTGAACCATTAGCGTATAATGAGCCTTGACAGAAATATAATATAATAACTGTCAAAAAAATATATAATATTATTCTGTCTATACTAAAAGTTTTATTCTTCATTAGTTTTTACTTGTTTAGACGTATCCAATTCCCTAATTTCTCATCCCATTCCTCTGGCTCAAATTTTCCCATACCTGCAGCTGGAAAGAATGTAATCTCTCCAAAATATATCTTGCCATTGGTATTGTACAGGTCTATTCGGGCGAAAGGTATGTCTTTTGATAACGTTTCAACTATTTCTATCATTTTTTCAAAATTCATAGGCTTTTCAAATGTTCTATTGAAATCGGGCATACAACATTTTTCACCAAAATGCAATATTTCGGCATCCCTGTTATAATAATTTGCTTTATGCTCTATGAAACGGTCGAAATCAACTTTAAAACATTCGACCCTCCCATTAAAACAGAAAAATTTATAATCCTTCAGTTCAATAGAACTTTCATCGGTCATATATTGCTCAGCGATAATGCGTTTGGGTACATTCTTGTATGGCCATTCACGAAAATTTTTGTATATGTCACTATTTAGTGACAGTTGCAGTTTCTGCTTAGCTTTTTCTATGTTAAATGTAGATTTATCCTTACAAATAACAACACCACCACCTCCGCCGCCATGTGTGGTTTTCAATACAAATTGGTCGGGGAGTGCGTTCCAATCAATCTCATCAATACTATTCCATACTCCTAGCGTTGGTATGATATGCTCATCACCAATGATCTTTGCTACATACTCCTTTACGGCATACTTATCAACCATAGTTGTGTACTCCGGCTTGCGGTTGTATAGTTTCAGCCATTGCAGTTTCTGATTAAAAGTCTTTGGGTTTTCCAAATCAAGTTTTTCTTCCATCATTAAACGAAACTTCAGTTTGAGGAACAGTTTGTCTGGCCAAAGTCGTGCTGTTTTATTTATAAACCACAAAAGGACTTTAGAAGGTTTTTTAATGATTTGTGTTATTTTGTTCATTTTTTTGTTTTATTTTTAAAGCTTTTATCATAATACTTGTACCTAACATAGCACGTGTTAATGCAATTGTAATTGCTGCGCCAATAAATCCCCAGAAATAGATTAATGGGAATGCCATAATGAAACCAATAACAGATACAACGGCTGTGGTGTTGCGTAATTGGCGTTCATATCCTGCAATTATCAGGTAATTGGTTCCATAGACATTATTCAATGCTATAAAGAATATTGAGAATGCGGTTATACGCAATACAAGCACAGCGTCAATAAATTCTTTAGTGAAGAATATGTTAATTATAATTGGAGCCAAAAGGAATAATGTTGTTGATATGCACAGCGATACTGTAAGGTTAATTCTTACGTATAGATTATGCTTGTCTAATCTTCTTGAAAGGAATGGGAAGAAGGTTCTTGACAAAACTTGTGTAAATTGCATGGCAATATTGACAAGTCTTGTTCCTGCATCAAGTTTACCGTTGGCAACCTCACCACCGAAGAATCCCAAGAGCACTGTTGAAAAACTATTGTACAAATTGGGCATTAAGCTGTTTAAGAAGACATCTGTACTTCTCTTGATTGTATGGAATACACTACTTATTGTTGGAATGATTAACTTGACTTTCCATTTGATTAGTATAAAATATAAAGCAATACACCCCGATACAACAAAACCAAGTGATGTGAACAGTGGCTGGAGAATATAGTCATCTTTTTCTTTTACAAAAATGAAAATGGCGATAGTAAACACTAATTTGGAAAGTAGGCTTAATATTGTTATGTATTTCATTCTTTCCATTGCTTGGAAAAACCATTCGGGATATAGTATGTGTCCGGGAATCATTAAGAATGAAACAAATAAAACGTCTGCATTCCTTTTAAATAAAGGAATGAATGTTACTAATATAAACAGAATGATAGCAGATGCTAACATTAATACAATCCTTGCACAGAGCACTCTTGAGAAAATCTCTGAAATTTTCTCTGTATTCTCTCTGTTTTGTGCAACATCTCTTGTCGCTGTAAAATTGAAACCCCAATCGGAGATTGTCTGTAGCCAAACCATAACACCTGCCGCAAACGCAATCTTGCCAAAACCTTCAACTCCAATAACTCTTGCCAAATACGGCATTGTTATAAGTGGAAATACATAGCCAGCAACCTGAAGCAATGAGAGATAGGCAAAGTTCTGTACAAGAACTTTGCCGTCTTTATTTGAACTTATCCTACTTCTTATTTTGGATAGCCTGTTAAACATATATTCATACTGTGATCAAGAACAACTTGTTATTTATAATACTCCGCATACCACTCGGCAAAAGCTCTCAATCCTTCACGTAACGAGGTCGATGGCTTGAAACCGAAATCCTCCTCCAGCGGGGTGGTGTCGGCGTATGTTACGGGAACATCACCGGGTTGCATTGGGACTAACTCTTTGTGTGCCTCGAAGTCATAGTCTTGTGGCAGAACGCCTGCGCGCAATAGCTCTTCCTGCAAAATTGTTACAAAGTCGAGCAGGTTCTCGGGTTGGTTGTTGCCGATGTTGTATACCTTATACGGTGGCACTGGCAGGCCGTCCTCGCCTGTCTTGCGCTCGGGAGCATGCTGCATAACGCGGATAATGCCCTCTACGATGTCATCGACGTATGTGAAATCGCGCTTGCAGTTGCCATAGTTGAATATCTGTATCTTGTCGCCTTTTACAAGTTTGTTGGTGAAACCGAAGTATGCCATGTCGGGGCGGCCGGCCGGGCCATACACGGTGAAGAAACGCAAACCGGTACTTGGGATGTTGTAGAGTTTGCTGTATGCGTGTGCCATGAGCTCATTGCTTTTCTTGGTTGCAGCATAGAGGCTCACAGGGTTGTCAACCTTGTCATCGGTGCTGTAGGGCACCTTCTTGTTACTGCCGTAAACGCTTGACGATGACGCATAAACGAGGTGCTCTACAGCATTGTTCCTACAAGCCTCAAGTATGTTGTAGAAACCTATAAGGTTACTCTCTATGTATGCACCCGGGTTGGTGATGCTGTAACGCACACCGGCCTGAGCAGCAAGGTTCACTACAACGTATGGCTTGTGTGTGGTGAACAGGTCATCAATGAGCTGCTTATCGGCAATATTGCCTTCAATGAATGTGAACTTGTCAGACTTGTTCAATGCATTCAAGCGCTCTTTCTTGATATTGACATCATAGTAGTCATTCATGTTGTCGATACCGATGATGTGCGCATCCTCAACTTCGTTGAGCAGTCGCTTGCACAGGTTGCTGCCAATGAAACCGGCAGCACCAGTAACCAATATTGTCTTGCCTTTAAGGTCTATGTTGTACTGTAGCATGGCTATCTGCTTTATGTTTTAATCTCTCTGGAAAATATCGCGTGTATATACTTTCTCTTTCACGTCGTCGAGACAGGCGTCGTAGCGGTTGGCGATGATGGCCTGTGACTGCTGCTTGAACTCGTCAAGGTCGTTCACTACGCGGCTGCCGAAGAATGTGCTGCCGTTCTCAAGAGCGGGCTCGTAGATGATGACCTCGGCGCCCTTGGCCTTGATGCGTTTCATCACTCCCTGGATTGATGACTGGCGGAAGTTGTCGCTGTTGCTTTTCATGGTCAATCTGTAAACACCGATTACGCATTTCTTCTCATCGCTGGCGTTAAAGCTTCCGTTGCCGCTATAGTATCCTGCCATGCTCAATACTTGGTCGGCGATGAAGTCCTTGCGTGTGCGGTTGCTCTCTACAATGGCGCTCATCATGTTCTGCGGAACTTCCTGGTAGTTGGCAAGCAGTTGCTTGGTGTCCT
>CALCYA010000097.1 GCA_937906165.1 uncultured Bacteroidales bacterium
TTTAATGTTTTGTCTGTGTTAAAAAGATATTCCCCCTATGGTTTGCAGGTGAACCCATCTTGGCCTTTTATAGAAAAGCATAAAAATAAAAAAAGAGCAGCAAATTTTGCTGCTCTAACTTTTTGAGGGTGGTTGATGGGATTCGAACCCACGACATTCAGAACCACAATCTGACGCTCTAACCAGCTGAACTACAACCACCATACTGGCTTTATTTCTCAAAAGCGATGCAAAGGTATGGAGAAATTTTCAATTTTCCAAGAGTTGGACTCTCTTTTTTGTGTTCGGTAAAAGTTTTTTTCAATAATTCGTGGTTTGCGGATATTTTACTACTTTTGTAGAAATGTATATAACGATGCCTTGGTGCATGCTGGTTGATGAATTTTCAAGAAAAGACTATATGAGAACATTTATTTCATTCTGTTTGCTGCTACTTTTGGCGGGTGCCCCTGTAAGTGAGGTTTCTGCGCAGAGCAAGAAAAAGGATAAGATTGTTATGCCGGAGTATCCCGGTGGTCAGGCTGCATTGCGAAAGTTTCTTCTGAAAGAACTGAAGTATCCCACAGAGGCTCGTAACGCCAACGAGGTGGGTGAGGTTATTGTCGGTTTCACCGTGGGAATGGACGGTATTATATCGGGTGTAAGGGTGTTGAAGCCTGTCTCTCCGGCACTCAATGCAGAGGCTATGCGAGTTGTGAAGATGATGAAATATTGGAGGCCCGGTACGCGTAACGGCAAGCCTGTCAGGGCAGAAATGTCTATACCGATTAATTTCAAGACGGTTGTTGACAATAATAAATATGTCAACGAGGAGGACAGTGAGTCCAAGAAAGGGCGTGATATCTATTAAGAAGCAAAAAACAGTATTTGAGAGTTGATACTGCATCTTTTCAATCCCGAGAATGACCTTGCTCTTGCCGACGGTGGCGCGAATTATTGTCCGCCTCCTGCTGCGGCACAGATAGCCTATGACCTGGCCTCGTTGCCGTTGTGGTTTGCAGGAACGGAAAATGTTGTTGCGTTGCCCGACGGTAATCACTTGCGGTTCTGCGAAGATATATCAAACTCTTTTAATATTGCATTGCCTTACGAGGCTTCCATGGCGTCCAAAGTGGAGCGTTGCCGTCCGTGGGGCTGGAGTGCGCAGATGAAACGCCGGTTCAAGGCTATGGGTATCCCTGCAGATATTCTGCCTGCTGATGAGGTCGTAAATGCAGTGCGCTCCCTTTCCAACCGCCGTTCTGCAATAAAAATACTCTCTGAACTCAAGGTACGCGGTGTTGAAGTGCTCCCCATGCCACTATATTTGCAGGATGCCGATGCTGTGGCTGCTTTTGTGAACAGCATGCCACGGTGTGTTGTCAAGGCTCCGTGGTCGGGTAGCGGAAAGGGCATTGCCTGGGGTATAGGTCGTGTGGAGACTCCAATGGAACATTTCTATAAAGGTGTAATCAAGCGTCAGGGCGGAGTGGTGTGCGAGCATTTCCTTGAGTCGGTGCAGGAGTTTGCAATGGAGTTCTTTGCCGGTGAAGATGGTGTGTCTTTCGTCGGGTATTCGCTTTTTGATGCCAACAAAGGCTCTTACTCGGGCAATCTGCTTGCATCGGACAGCCGCATAGAGGGTATCCTGTCGCATCTTATTCCGCTTGAGACGCTCCACAATGTACGCGTTCATCTTTTGGAAATTCTCTCATCGATGCTCCGTGGTAGCGGTTACAGCGGATATCTTGGTGTGGATATGATGGTTTACCGCAGTGGTGAGCGCCTGTGCCTTAATCCTTGCATGGAGCTCAATCTGCGTATGAACATGGGGGTCGTGTCGCGTCTTTTCTATGACAATTATGTTGTACATGGTGCCGAGGGCCGTTTCTTTGTCGATTTCTACAAGAATCCGGGTGAGGCGTACAAGTGCCACATGAACAACAACAAGAACCATCCGCTTGAGGTACGCGACGGCAGGATTTACCGCGGTTATCTCAATCTCTCTCCAGTAACGCCCGAAAGCCGTTATGCTGCGTATGTGATATTGTAAATAACTTCTTATAATCCATAAGAATTTCCAATATATATTTCCTTTATGCGTAAAAAACTGTATTTTTGCGTAAATACCTTCATTTGACAATTATGGACAAGAATATCCCCGAAAGAGTAGAGAGTCTGCGTGGCTATATGCGCGCGCATGGTTATAGTGCATTTGTTGTGGTGAGCAGCGACCCCCACAGCAGTGAGTATGTTGCCGATTGCTGGAAATCGCGCGAATGGGTGTCGGGCTTTGACGGCTCGGCAGGAACGGTTGTCGTCACCCTTGACAAGGCATTGCTGTGGACCGACTCACGTTACTGGCTTGCTGCGGACAAGGCTCTTGAGGGTACCGGATACGCACTCATGAAGGATGGTGACCGAGAGACTCCATCTATTGTGGAGTGGCTGTGCGCGAATCTGAATGCAGGTGATGTGGTGGCTGTTGACGGGACGGTATGCTCCGTTGTAGAGGCTGATGCCTGGAGTACCTCTCTTGCCGCAAGGGGTATAAAGTTTGATTTTGCAAAAGACCCGTTCGAGGAGTTGTGGGAGGGGCGTCCGTCGCTTCCTCTCGGCAAGGCAGAGATTATGCCCGAGGATGTTGCCGGTGAGTCGGCGCAGAGCAAGATTGCGCGTTTGCGTCAGGCACTCAAGGCCGAGGAGGTTGAGGGTATGCTGGTGACCATGCTCGATGAGGTTGCGTGGCTTGCCAACCTCCGTGGAAACGACGTTGAATATAACCCGGTTGTGGCTTCATATATGCTTGTGACTCTTGATGATGCAGTGCTTTATGTAGACGAACGTAAGCTGACGGACGAGGTGCGTGGCTATCTGGATGCCCAGGGCATTACAGTTGCAGGCTATGGTGATGTCTGGCAGGCTCTCAAGGAGTATGGCAAAGCGACGATTCTTATGCAACCCTCACGATGCAATGCTGCTGCGGCAAAATCCGTCGCAAAGGAAAAGGTGGTGTTCCGTGACTCGCCTGTGGCTAAGATGAAGGCTGTCAAGAATGAGGTTGAGATTGAAGGATTCGAACGTGCCATGCTTGCCGAAGGTGTTGCCATGGTGAATCTTCTGCATTGGCTCAAGCCTGCCGTTGAGGCCGGTGGTGTGAGGGAACTCGATGTGGACAGCAAACTCACCGAGTTCCGCAGCGACGATCATCTGTTCCGAGGTCTGAGTTTTGCTACCATTGCTGCATACGGCGAGAATGCGGCTATTGTTCACTATGAGCCCAACGAAAAGGAGAATGCACTGCTCAAGCCCAAAGGTTTCCTGTTGCTCGACTGCGGTGGCCAGTACTCTTGCGGTACAACTGATATAACCCGTACAATACCTTTGGGCCCTCTCACACAGGAGCAGCGTGAGGATTATACAAGAGTCCTGCGTGGCCATATCTCACTTGCCATGGCAAAGTTCCCCCACGGAACTTGCGGCACACAGCTCGATGTACTCGCACGCCAATGGCTGTGGCAGTCTGGAGACAACTATCTGCATGGTACAGGCCATGGAGTGGGACATTTCCTCAATGTCCATGAGGGACCTCACCAGATACGTATGAATAATATTCCGGCTCTGCTTGTGCCGGGAATGACTGTGACGAATGAGCCCGGCCTCTACAAGGCAGGCCGTCACGGTATACGCATCGAGAATACCATGATTGTCACTCCTTACCGTGAGGGTGAGTTCGGTACATTCTATGCTCTTGAGCCGCTGACACTGTGTCCGATAGATACTACACCTATCGTACCCGAGCTCTTCGGTGATGCCGAGCGTGCTTATCTCAATGATTATCACAGGGTGGTGTTCGAGAAGCTGTCACCGTTCTTCGAGGGCGAGATGCTTGAATTCCTTGAGAAAGCCTGTGCGCCTATATGATAAGGTCCTTGCAGTCTCTCTTGTTGCTGTTGCCTATGCTCCTGTCGTGTGTTACTCAGGAGCGTGTGCAGCGCGTTGAGCTCATAGCCCATGCCGGCGGTGAGATAGACGGCTATGTGTATACCAACTCTCTCGAGGCATTGCAGCAGGCTGTCTCCCGTGGATATAAATTCATAGAACTTGACCTTCTGCTCACAAGCGACAGCGTACTTGTTGCTGCGCACTCTTGGGAGGATTTCAACAGAATGACTGGTAACGTGCAGTGGGGTGACAGTGTGCTGTCGTCGGCTGATTTTGCACGGCAACGCATCCATGGGCGTTATACTCCTCTCACCGCTCCAATGATAGAGGAGTTTTTCATTGAAAATGAGGGACTCTACCTTGTTACCGACAAGATCTCTTCGCCCGTTCTCCTTTCAAAGGCTTTTCCGCGACTCAAGGAGCGTATGGTTGTAGAGGCATTCTCCTATCCCCACTATGAACAGCTTTGTGACGAGGGGTATTATCGCGTGCTCTACTCATGTATGGCTCCGGACTTGTCTTCGGCACTTGTGAAGAATCTTCTTTTCGACAAGCTATTCCCCGGTAAGCGCATCGAGTGGCTTGCGCTGCATACCAGCGGACTCTATTACCCGTCATATAAGTTCATTAATAAGGTAAGACGCTTCAAGGTAGCTCTCTTTACGCTCGACAATTATAACGACGTTACTCCCGAGCAGTTGCAAAGGGCTGGGATGATATATACGAATACTATTGTACCAGAATAATGGTTAAATAATAACGGAAAATTGCCTATGAGGTAAAGGCTAAGGCAATAACATAGGAGTTGCCCATTGATACAAATATCTACTGCGGTGGTGTCATCCTGAGCTATGCGAACCAACGGTCGACGTCCGCGGCGTCAGCCTTAGCATTAAGCAGGAGGGGCCAAAGTCAAGGATCTTTCAGTGGACTCTGCCAGCGACTTTGCGGGATGTTTCACATCGTTCAACATGACACGATAAGTTTTGGACAACATCTATATTATTACCAAAAACTAATGTAAGTTTCGATAATATTTTGCATTGAGCTCATGTTAATCAAACAATAGACCGCTTGTAATTTACAAGCGGTCTATTGTTTGATAAGTAATTATCTGTCAATTATCTGCTGTCGGTGTTTGCTTTTAATCCTCGCCCTCGGGTGTGTGCAGGATGAGTGTCGTTGCCCCAAGTGTGATTATTGCGCCGTCTTCAATTCTCAAACGCTCACGGTTGCCGAGGATGCGGTTCATCACGAATGTTCCTGTCACGCTCTGGTTGTCGCGGATGGTGTAGGTGAGGCTGCCGCTGTAGTCTTTCTTTACATTGATTATGCAGTGACGGCGGTCCATGCTGGGGTCGCTTGTCTCAATGGGGTGTGAAATCACGGTACCTTTGTTGTAGCGGCCGAGCATGTTGTCACCTTCGCAAAGGGGGATGACCTGCTTGTAGCAGAAGGTGTTCTCGATAACAACAACGTGCCCGAAGTCCTCGGTCTGGATGTCGTCCTCGTTCTCTCCAATGCGTATTGTGAAACTCTTGCGGCAGTGCTCGCACTCAAAGACAAGTGCCTGCCCCATCTTATAGCCTTTGGCATCAAAGTCTATGGCATGGTCGCACTTTGGACATATAACTTTACTCATGATGTGCTTTTTAGTGTGTGAGAACCCATGCGTCGGGGAATGTACCCTTTACCTGGGCAAGGGCATCGTTGGCCTCGTTGTGGTTGCAGTAGCTGCTGTGTGCGATACGGTGTCTGCCGCCACCCTTTACAACGTGGTATTCTGCCTGCATCTTTGCCGACAACTCCTGAATGGCAAGATTTGCCTTTTCTTCGTTGGGGGTGCTTGCTACAATGATTGAATAAGTAGGGCCATTCTCTATTGTTTCAGGCTCTTCTGTTGCGGGTGCTTCTACTGCCTCTGCCTGAATCTCAACAGCAGGTTCTGCTGCTTGTGGCTTTGTGATGATTGTCTCTGTTACGGTGTCTGCAACTGGCTCAATCTCGCAAAGTCCTGTTGTTGCAACCTCCTTTGCAGCCTCCTTTACAACAGGCATAGTCTCTCCTGCTGTAAAGCCGGCCTTCAATGATGGCTCATAAGCACTGTCTCCCACCGGTGAGAAGATGAAGAATGTAAGCATTGCCGCAACGGCGACTGATACATATTTCTTTATTGAGCGGCGCTTGATGACAATGTCGTTCTTGTCGCATTCGCTGAGCAGTGGAATTAGAATAGGCTCGAATCCGAAGTTGTATGGGTCGTCAATGCCGTTCGGGGCAGGGTCAAATGTGATGTTGCCTGTTACATTCATAGAGAATGTGCCAAGCTCTCCGAAACGTACAGTACCTTTTGATGAGAGCTCATGACGGAGATTGGCAACATCCTTATGCAATGCCTTGCCGGCCTCCTCGTAGGTAAGCTGCTGCTCGTCAATGTACTCCGACAATAACAATGCATCGTCAATAGTTATCTGGGAATTGAAACCCATTGTGCGGTGAGGTGGCATGAAAATACCGTCCTCTACATTGTACGATGCAGGGATGCTGTGTGCAAGGAATGCACCCAACTCAGGGATAATCACGCAGTTGTGCTGCGCGATAAGCTTCGATGTATATTTAACCAAATTTTCCACGAAGCAAATTTAGTAAAAAATACTGCCTGTTGCAAAACTTTATGGAAAATATTCTTCCACAAGGTTCTATTTCTTCTGTTTCTTGATTATGACTATGATAAAGGCCCAAGAGTTGCGTTTGCGCTCTTGGACCTTTTATATATTAGGTCTTAGCTTATTGCTTTACCGTGAATGTCAGCTTGTCGCTGCCTTCCGTTGCATCAACGTGGATTGTGTCACCCTGTTGCAGTGCATTGTCGAGCAACAGCTGTGAAATCTCGTCCTCGATATAATTCTGCAACGCACGCTTGAGCGGGCGGGCACCATACTGGATGTCATAACCCTTGTTCGCGAGGAATGTCTTTGCCTCGGGTGTAAGCTCGATGCTGTATCCCAACTCTGTCACTCTCTTTACAATCTGCGAGAGCTCAAGGTCAACGATGTTTACAATTGCATCAAGGCCAAGCTGGTCAAAGTTGATGATTTCGTCGATACGGTTTAGGAACTCCGGCGCAAAACGCTTGTTGAGTGCCTTCTGTATCACATCGCGTGAGTGCTCCTTGCTTCCGGCGCGTTCGTCCTTGGCAAATCCGATGCCGGCTCCGAAGTCCTTCAACTCGCGTGTACCCACGTTCGATGTCATTATGAGCACAGTGTTTCGGAAGTCTACCGTGCGGCCGTAGCTGTCGGTAAGGCGTCCCTCGTCCATGACCTGAAGCAACAGGTTGAAAACGTCGGTGTGTGCCTTCTCTATCTCGTCGAGCAGTACAATGGAGTAGGGGCGACGGCGCACACGCTCTGTAAGCTGTCCGCCCTCCTCATATCCTACATATCCCGGAGGCGCTCCCACAAGTCGCGATACGGTGAATTTCTCCATGTACTCGCTCATGTCGATGCGGATGAGGGCGTCTGCGCTGCCGAACATGAACTTTGCAAGTTCCTTTGCCAGCAGGGTCTTTCCCACACCTGTAGGTCCCAGGAACATGAATGTACCGATGGGCTTGTTGGGGTTCTGCAGTCCTACACGGCTGCGCTGTATCGCTTTTGTCAGTTTCTCAATGGCTTTCTCCTGGGCAATGACCTTGCCGTTGAGCTCCTGATGCATGCCTTTGAGGCGTGTCCACTCATCCTGTTGCATACGCTGCATAGGCACGCCTGATATCATTGATACAATCCGTGCAACCTCCTCTTCGTCAACGGTCTGACGGCTGTCGATGAGGCTCTTCTCCCACTCGGCCTTCATGTTTGTAAGCTGTGCCTGAAGCACCTTCTCCTTGTCACGCAGGTTTGCCGCGCTCTCGAAGTCCTGTCTCTTCACTGCTGCATTCTTCTCCTTGTTGGTGTGGTCTATGAGTGCCTCCTGCTCCTCAATCTCCTTGGGAACCTTTATGTTGCTAATGTGCATGTGTGCTCCGGTCTCGTCCATGGCATCGATTGCCTTGTCAGGGAAACAACGGTCGGTGATGTACCTGTCTGTCAATTTGACACACGCAAGCAGTGCCTCGTCAGTATATGTGACATTATGGTGGTTCTCGTAGCGCTCCTTTATGTTCTTGAGGATTGTGTATGTGTCCTCGGGGGATGTGGGCTCTACAAGTACCTTCTGGAAACGGCGCTCAAGGGCACCGTCCTTCTCTATTGTCTTGCGGTACTCGTCTATTGTGGTGGCACCTATACACTGTATCTCGCCACGTGCAAGGGCTGGCTTGAGAATGTTTGCGGCATCCATTGAGCCTGGTGTTGAGCCTGCTCCCACAATGGTGTGTATCTCGTCAATGAAAAGGATAATGTTCGGGTTGTTCTCAAGCTCGGTTATGATGGCTCTCAAGCGCTCCTCGAACTGTCCGCGGTATTTTGTTCCTGCCACCACGGCTGTCATGTCGAGCGCGATGATGCGTTTCTCGAACAGCATGCGTGAGGTCCTGCGCTCCACGATGCGTTGTGCAAGCCCTTCTACTATAGCCGATTTGCCCACTCCGGGCTCGCCAATGAGAATGGGGTTGTTCTTCTTGCGGCGGCTCAGAATCTGTGATATGCGCTCAATCTCTTTCTCGCGGCCTACAACAGGGTCAAGTTTCCCCTCGCTTGCGGCCTTTGTCATATCTACACCGAAGTTGTCCAGCACAGGTGTGTCGTTCGACGGTTTTGCCTGCTGTGTGCCAGTGGTGTGCTGCTGTTGGCTGCTGTTGTTGCTCGGGAGACTCTCCTCTTCGTCATCGTGGTCGGTGAAGCCGAATCCGTTTGTGATGTTGTTGGTGTCGGGTGTCATTGATTTTATCGAGTCAAAAATCCTTGGGTATGTGAGGTCGTTTGCCTCCAGAATTTCTGCTGCAAGGTTGTTCCTCTCCTTGAGAATGCCCAACAGCAGATGTTCGGCGTCAGCAACGGCCTTGAAAGCGCGTGCCTCGAGTGTGCAGAAACGTAGCACGCGGGCAGTGCTCAGGCTCATCTCTACATTCTCGTCGAACGGCAGGTCTGCTGCCGATGCAAGGGGGCTTCTTTCCTCAATAGCCTCCTTTATCCCCTGCAGGTCCACATTCATGCTCCTGAGCATATCAAGTGCGCTTCCTTTGCCACGACGTATTATACCCAACAGCAGATGCTCGGGGTTTATGGTCTTGCTGCGCAGGCGGGTTGCCTCTTCCTTGCCCAGTGACAGTATCTCTGTTATTTTCTGCGAAAATTCATTGCTCATCTTTTCTTCTCTGTATTAATTGTGAATCTTCTTAGTTGTCTGTTCTTATTCAAATCTTTTGCGAAGATAGTGTATAAAAAAGAGCTTTATGCACTATTTTTACATAATCTTTCTTACAAAAAGTGTGCCAAACCATTAAAATATTCAAAAAATATGCTGTCGTATTGAACAATTTCTGCCAAATTGCTTTCTGGAGGCGTGCTTTTCCGCTTGTACAGTACTTTTTGGCAGAATAAGTTTCCCGTTTCTTTTCTACTATTACGATAATTGTTTATTTTTGCATGAATTTTTGATAATCATTAAAATCATAATATAAAATGTTCAGGACAAAGACTTGTGGCGAACTTAGGTTGGCCGATGTAAATACAACTGTGACACTCAGCGGTTGGGTACAGCGTGCCCGTAAGATGGGTGGTATGACTTTTGTCGACTTACGCGACCGTTATGGTGTTACACAGCTGGTGTTCAGCGAGGATGTGAACGCGGAGCTGTGCGAGAAGGCTTCACATCTGGGACGTGAGTATGTAATACAGGCGACAGGTATGGTAAGCGAGCGTCAGAGCAAGAACGCGAATATCCCAACTGGTGATATTGAAATCATTGTAAGTGAACTTAACGTGCTCAACGAGGCCGCTACTCCTCCTTTTACAATTGAGAACAATACCGACGGCGGCGATGATATCCGTATGAAATACCGTTACCTCGACCTCCGCCGCGAGGCAGTACGCAAGAACCTCGAGCTTCGTCACCAGATGACCATGGAGGTGCGCCGTTACCTCGACTCAATGAATTTCATTGAGGTTGAGACTCCAATGCTTATCGCCTCAACTCCCGAGGGTGCGCGTGACTTTGTTGTCCCATCGCGAATGAATCCGGGCCAGTTCTATGCTCTTCCGCAGAGCCCGCAGCTCTTCAAACAGCTTCTTATGGTATCAGGCTTCGACCGTTACTTCCAGATTGTGAAGTGTTTCCGTGACGAGGACTTGCGTGCCGACCGTCAGCCCGAGTTTACTCAGATTGACTGCGAGATGAGTTTTGTGGAGCAGGAGGATGTAATCTCTCTCTTCGAGGGTATGGCAAAGCACCTCTTCAAGACCATACGCGGCGTTGAGCTCACAGAGCAGTTCCCGCGTATGACATGGCATGATGCAATGAAATACTACGGTAGCGACAAGCCCGATACACGTTTCGGCATGGAGTTTGTTGAACTCATGGATATCATGAAGGGCCACGGCTTCGGTGTCTTTGACAGCGCCGAGTATATCGGCGGTATCTGCGCAAAGGGTGCCGCTACATATACCCGCAAACAGCTTGATGCCCTCACCGACTTTGTACGCCGTCCTCAGATTGGCGCAAAGGGTATGGTCTATGCACGTGTGGAGGCTGACGGTACAGTGAAGTCAAGCGTTGACAAATTCTATACACAGGAGGTGCTCCAGGCAATGAAAGCGGCTTTCAATGCCGAGCCGGGTGACCTTATCCTCATCCTCAGCGGTGACGATACGATGAAGACGCGCAAGCAACTCTGCGAGCTCCGTCTCGAGGTCGGTAGCCAGCTTGGCCTGCGCGACAAGAACAAGTTCTCTTGTCTGTGGGTCGTTGATTTCCCGCTCTTCGAGTACAGCGAGGAAGAGGGCCGCTATATGGCAATGCATCATCCGTTTACCTCCCCGAAGCCCGAGGATATTCCTTTGCTTGATACTGATATGGGTGCTGTCCGTGCAAATGCGTACGATATGGTCATCAATGGTGTTGAGGTAGGTGGCGGTTCAATCCGTATCTATGACAGCGAGCTCCAGAACAAGATGTTCGAGCTCCTCGGTTTCACTCCCGAGCGTGCACAGCAGCAGTTCGGTTGGCTGCTCGACGCGTTCAAGTATGGTGCACCTCCTCACGGTGGCCTTGCATACGGTCTTGACCGTTGGGTAAGCCTCTTTGCAGGTCTTGACTCAATCCGTGACTGTATTGCTTTCCCGAAGAACAATTCAGGCCGTGATACAATGATTGATGCTCCTTCAGTCCTGGAGCCGGCACAGCTTGACGAGTTGAATATTGTAGTAGATTTGAAGGATGGCAAATAAACCAAGACACAAGAGCGCCGGCCGCATCGAGAAGGACCGTAAGCGCAAGGCTGCAATCAAGCAGCGTAAGATGTTGAAGAATATTGCCATCATTGTAGTTGCAATAGCATTTATCTCCTTGATTGTGTTTGCGTTTGCAGCGCCACCAAAAGTGGTTGGCTAAGGTAAATACAAAAAAAACAATCAGACTGAAAAGTCTGATTGTTTTTTTTGTGTATTATTAAAATTGCTCTCCAAAGCTTTTCCAAAGCCTGTCGTTTGGCAGTGGGGCTGTAACCTGAATGAACTCTTTTGATACGGGGTGTATGAACTCGATATATCTGGCATGCAAGGAGATGCTTCCGTCGGGGTTAGAGCGCTGTGCACCATATTTGAGGTCTCCCTTGATAGGACATCCGATTGATGCCAATTGACAACGTATCTGGTGGTGGCGTCCTGTCTTCAGCTCCACCTCTACAAGGTTGTAGTTCTGCGATGCGGCAATGTAACGGTAGTATAGGAGCGCATGTTTGCTCCCTTTTACCTCTTTGGGGTATGAGAAACTCTTGTTCATCTTTTCGTTCCTGAGAATCCAACTGTTTATCTCTCCCTCTGCCGGCATCGGCCGGCCTTTGGTTATTGCCCAGTAGATTTTTTTTACATTTCCGTCGCGGAACATGTTGTTCAGCCTCTCAAGCGCTTTGCTTGTCTTTGCGAACACAACGACTCCGCTCACGGGGCGGTCGAGACGGTGGGGCAGTCCGATGAATACATTGCCGGGCTTTGCGTATTTCTCCTTTATGTATTGTTTCATTGTGTCGCACAACGATTTGTCTCCGGTCTTGTCACCCTGTACAATCTCGCCGGCAGCCTTGTTTATGACTATTATGTGGTTGTCCTCGTAAAGTACGTTCATTGCTGGTCGCTGTTTTTACCTGTATATTCAAGTGCGCTGAGGATGACTTTCTTTGTGAACTCCCTTACAAACTCATCATCGTTGTTCTTGTTCATTATGCCGCTGATGAAAGGCATCTCGATTCCTTTGAGACAGAAATGAAGGAATCTCGCTGCAAGGTCTGGGCTGTCGGTGTTGAAGATGCCCTTCTGCTTTCCCTCTTCTATCACGCGGCGGAAAAGTGCAATCTCCTTTGTGTCGAAACTTTTCCGTATGTGCTCTACAATAAGAATGTAGTCGGAGTGAAGGCAACTGTTGCGGCGTACGATGCTGCGTGTCGCCTGCAAGCGGACGAATATCAGTTTTACAATCTTCTTGTCCGGGGTAAGGTCTGACATTGCGACCTTTGTTATAGCAGTGGAGATTTTCTTTACCTCCATCTCTATTGATGCCTCAAGCAGCTCTTCCTTGCTTTGGAAGTAGGTATAGACTGTACGGCGGCTCTTGTTTGCGGCCTGGGCAACGTCGGACATGGTGATGTTCCCGATACCTTGCTGCGCAAAGAGCTTTCTGGCTACCTTGATTATGAGTTCTCTGGTTTCGATGTTTGACATTGTCATTGTTGAATTTGTTGCAAAATTACACAAAACGATGTGTTTGTGCAATTGAATTTGTGTTAAAAAACTTGTAAAATGAACTTTTTTGAGAAAAAGTTGCCCGAAAATTTGGAGCGTAATGTTTTTTGGTGTACTTTTGCATCAGTTTTAAAAACCGCATCGCGGGGTGGAGCAGTGGTAGCTCGTTGGGCTCATAACCCAAAGGCCGGAGGTTCGATCCCTTCCCCCGCTACTTTAAGGAGAACGAAAGTTCTCCTTTTTTTGTTGTCTTTTTTTGAAAATGTGTCATTTTTGAAAAATAAACGGTTTAAATTCTTTGTTCACGTTTTTAATTTATATCTTCGCATATCGATAGAGCCAAGAGTGAACAATTATCCCCTTTCCTCTATTAATATTAGAAAAGGTACATTTTCAAAAATAATAGTATAATGAAAACACGTCTTGAACATGATTCTTTAGGCGAGATTCAAGTCCCTGCCGATGCGTATTATGGCGTACAGACTCTGCGCGCTATGGTTAATTTCAAGGATATCAGCGGTATCACAATCGGTGATCATCCTTACTATGTAAAGGCTCTTGCAATGGTAAAGTGGGCTGCTGCCCATGCCAACATGTCGCTCGGCACTCTTGACGAGGAGATTGGTGTTGCCATCAAGAAGGCTTGTGAAGAGATTATCGAGGGTGCTTTTATTGATCAGTTCCCGGTTGACCTCATCCAGGGTGGTGCAGGAACATCAACCAATATGAACATCAATGAGGTTGTAGCTAACCGTGCACTTGAGATTCTCGGTCATAACAAGGGTGAGTATCAGTATTGCCACCCCAATGACCATGTGAACCTCTCCCAGTCAACAAACGACGCTTACCCCACAGCTTTCAAGCTCTGTTTTATCCTCCACAATGAGGATCTTGTGCGTGAATTGAAATGCCTTGTTAAGGCTTTCCGTGCGAAGGGTAAGGAATTTGTGAATGTCCTCAAGATGGGACGTACACAGTTGCAGGATGCTGTGCCAATGACATTGGGTCAGGAGTTCGAGGCATTTGCTGTTACTCTTGAAGAGGAGGTAAGCCGACTTAACGAGATGGCACGCCTGTTCCTTGAGGTAAATATGGGTGCAACTGCTATCGGTACCGGTATCAATACCGAGCCGGGATATGCCCAGGCTTGCGTCGATGCCCTGCGTGTCATTTCAGGTAAGGAGTTCGTGCTTGCGGGTAACCTTGTCGAGGCTACTCCTGATGCAGGTTCTTCTGTAATGTACTCTTCTGCCTTGAAGCGCCTTGCAGTAAAGCTTTCTAAGGTATGTAACGACTTGCGTCTGTTGTCAAGTGGTCCACGTTGCGGTCTCAACGAGATCAATCTGCCTCCGATGCAGCCGGGCTCAAGTATCATGCCGGGTAAGGTCAATCCTGTTATCCCTGAGGTAGTTAACCAGATCTGTTTCCGTGTTATCGGTAATGACCTTACTGTTACTTTCGCAGCCGAGGCCGGTCAGTTGCAGCTCAACGTTATGGAGCCTGTGATTGTTCACGCTATTATCTCTTCTATCCGTATGCTCCTGCGTGGTATGACACGTCTGCGTGTCCTCTGTGTTGATGGCATTACAGCCAATGAGGGACACTGTAAGGAGTTGGTTCTGGGCAGTATCGGTATTGTTACAGCCCTTAACCCTGTACTTGGATACGAGAACAGTGCAAAGGTCGCTAAACGTGCTCTCAAGGAGAACCGCAGTGTATATGACCTCGTTCTTGAGGAGGGCTTCCTTTCTAAGGAAGAACTTGACGAGCTTCTCCGTCCTGAGAATATGATTGCACCTCACAAGATGCCACATAAGAAGTTCTGAAAATTGTAAACAATGCTAAGGGGAACGCCGTAGCGTTCCCCTTTTTTTGTGCTAATATATCGGGTTTTTATCTGTGTATAATGTGTGTCGATGTGTTTTTATTGTTTTTTAGTAAAAATATTTTACCGGATAAAATAAATAATACATATTTTTGCATCAAATGTTCGTTCTATGAGATGTAAAAAATGTTTCTTGAGCTTTTGTATCTTGTTGCAGGTGCTGCTCTTGTTCTCCTGTGGTGGCAAGCGGACAGATTCTGTTCCGGTGTCCTATGAGTTGCCTCTGGATGCTGTTGGATACCCTGTTTACAATATTCCACAGCTCGATGTCTCGCTTTACGGTCATAAGGTCGAGATTGTTTTCTCTGGCGGAGAGACCAAGATTTCAGCTTTACCTTCGGGTATCTCGGCTGAGACCAACGGAGCCGATATTGTGTTACGTTCCCAGATACGGGGCGTTGAGTATATAGTCTGTGGCACTTCGTCAGATGCCTCGTTGACAATCGTGAGCAGCCACTCTCCGCTCGTGACGCTTGATAGCCTGTCGCTAACGGCAATTGGAAAGAATGTGTTGCAGGTCTCTTCGGAAGAGGTCATCTATCTGCGTACTCTGCGGAATTGCCGTATTGCAGACCTTTCTGATGGCATTAAGGCAGACAATCAGTCAGCCGCAGTCAAACTCATGGGGCAAGCGGTGCTTTGTGGCGGTAATCTTGCTGTCAATGCAGAGCGCAGGAGCGCTCTCTTCTGTACAGGGACGCTCTATCTTGATGGTATGCAGCTTCTCATACAGGATGCGCCTAACAATGCGATCCTTACAAACGGCTCGTTTGTGGTTGGCTCAGGAAACGTCGGCGCCAGCTCTTCAAAAGATGTCGTAAAGTGCAAGAAAGGAGATTTTGTGCTGTTCGGCGGTAATATCTTGCTCTCATCCTCGGAAGACAAGGCGGATGGAGTACAGGCTGTGAACTTCTACCAGCAAGGCGGCAACCTTGATGTGGTTGTGGCGGGTGCTGCCTCCGACGGTATAAAGACTGCGGGAAATCTGTGTCTCAATGGTGGCAACATGAATGTGGTTACCAGTGGTGACGCGTTGTTCAATAGTAAGAAGAGTGACTACAGCTCCTCTTCGTGTATAAAGAGTGACAGGCTGGTTGAGATAAGTGGCGGAAATTGTAGTTTAAGGAGTGAGGGCGATGGAGCAAAAGGTATAAGCTGTGACAGTATTATTGTTGTCAGAGGCGGTAATGTGAGTGTGGTCACAAAAGGCGGTGATGTCAATGACCCTGTTGATATAAATGCCCATACATCGTCCAAAGGTATCAAGAGTGATGGCTCTCTTTACCTTGCCGGTGGTAATGTCGAGGTCCTTGTCTTTGGCGAGGGTGAACGTAACGAAGGTGTCGAGGCAAAGAAGGACCTCCAAGTCTGCGGTGATTGCAATCTCTATGTATATGCCTATGATGATGCAATCAATGCCGGCAACCTGCTTGTGGCAGGAGGTAAGGTTTATACCTATTCCGTAGCGAATGATGCCATAGACAGTAATGGAGAAATATGCATTGCCGGCGGTCTTGTCATCGCGGACGGCTCTTTCTCGCCGGAGCAGGGTGTGGATGTCGACAACTATTCGCTCTTTTCTGTGAGAGGCGGCGTCCTCTTCTCTGTGGGCGGTTCTATGGGGCCGTCGCCGGCAATGCCTTTGAGTGACAGGACTTCTGTTCCGGTTTTTGCCTGGAGCGGGTTCAATCTTGAAAAAGGCAAGTTCTTGAGCCTGCTGGATGATGAAGGACGTGTCCTGTACTCATATAAGGTACAGCGTTCTATGCATGATGCAGCCAGTGTTGTAGCGTCTTCTCTGTTGCATGAGGATGGTATTTACTCTTTTGTGATTTCCGATTCCCTTGAGAGTGGAGAGCTTGTCTGTAATGGAGTATATACGGGCGGTCATCCAAACGGGGAGCTCTTTTCTGTCCGTTTTGAGTCTAAAGGCTATGTCAATGTCGTGGATAGGAATGGCAATGTAACACTTCTTGAACCCGGAAAGAATGTCGGTGGAATGCCTCCACCTCCACCTCCACCTAATGCTCTGTTCCCCGGCGACAGTGCTGCAATGGACGGTCATGGTTTCCCGCCACCTCCACCTCATGGTATGTTCCCCGGCGACAGTGCTGCAATGAACGGTCATGGTTTCCCGCCACCTCCACCTCATGGTATATTCCCCGGCGACAGTGCTGCAATGGACGGTCATGGTTTCCCACCACCACCTTCTCCAATGCGTAGAATAAAGAGTGAGTTTAGAGAGGGAAATCTCCCGATAAATGATAAAAGAGGTTGACTAAGAAGCTGTTTAAATTTCTTTCGAAAAAGTTAATTACATTACCCGCGAGTTGTGCTTGCCTTTTTATGCTCTTTTTTGCCTGTTTTTCCCTTTTTTGCAGTTACATAGCCCACTATGCTCCTTTAAAAAAGGCAATAATATAGGAGTTGTCCATTGATACAAATATCTACTGCGATGGTGTCATCCCGACAGAGCGCAGCGACGAGGGATCTCAAAAATATCGCGAAATAAGAGATTCTTCACATTCGTTCAGAATGACATGATACGTTTTGGACAACATCTATATTATTACTTTAAAAAATGAAAAAACATTCTAAAAAAGACCTATAAAAATTTCAAATATCGTATCAGCGAGTAAAATATCAAGCTTGCTTGAATATTTTGCCACGAGCGCAACCGATATTAGCAAGGCAAGGATATAAATTTAAACAGCTTCTAAAAAGGCTCTTTTGTTGTTACGCTTGCCCGAAAATACTCATTTACGTTTAGTAAATCAACCCGTTAAGTGGCTTTCAGTTCTCGTAGCCCGGCATAGAATGCAAGCACTCTCTGCTCCCGCATTACAGCGTCGGTTGCGTTTTTTCGGGCTTCGCATTGTGTTAAGTACAACAGTTTCCTGTCCGGTTTATTTCTTATTGTAGCGTTTGTTCAATCCCTCAACAATTTCCATTGTGATGTCAAGGGTGCTGTTTGAATACAGTATGTTGTCGCCTATTTTTGTCAATATAAAGTCGTAACCCTTTGTCTGGTTATGTTCGAGAATATAACTGTTGATTGAATCGCGCAGTTCTTTGCTTCTTGCCATATTCTCGCTCTCAAGTTGCATGTAAAGTTCGTCGCGCAGTTTGACAAACTCCTGCTCTTTCTTTATTATCTTGTCGCGCTCTTCAATGAATTGTTCCTCTGTTGCAAGCAACTTTGCATTGCAGCGGTATTCGAAGTCTGCAATTTCCTCCTCCAGTTTCTTGCGCTTGCCATCAAGTGTTGCGCTTATTCTTGCCTCCTTGCTTATCATCTCCTTGTTTATGTCAAGGGCAAACTCGTAACGGTACATGATTGTATCAAGGTTTACATATACGATCTTCAGACCTTTGATCGAGTCGATATTTATGGTGCAATTGCTTTTTGTGCCATTCTGTACTTTTGTCTCACCGCCACATTGGGTGAATAATATTATGCACATTGCTGCAAAGAATGTCAAGAGTAGTGGTTTTATGTTTCTCATATGTTATTAAATGTTTGTTGTGTGCTTTCCGGCTTATGTGTCGAGTCTCATTTATTTGAAGATTCGCTTACTCTCATAGGGTTATCCCTTCGTGCATCCTTGTCTTGTGATTGGACACATTTGATACCCCTCTTGCGCATCTCTCTGTTGCCGCCTACGTGCGTGTTCGGGAACTTTCCGTTCTTCTTGATTATTATGGTTATTGCAAGCAGCGCGAAACTTATAGCAATTATTAACAATGTTATTAGTAAAGTCTTGAACATTTCATTTATATTTGTAAATAAATAAAGCCCGAAAGTGAGTAAAGTTCAGGTTGAATTTCCTGTTCGCCTTACTTCGTTTTCAAGGTTATGGAATTTGCCGTATTTGCTGTTCCATGAAGTTTTGCTCGCAAATATAGCCTTTTTGTCCTCTCGGCTTGTATTTGTTTCCGTAAAAAAAGTAAAAAAAGACGTTGATATTGACTGAATTAATATAATTTTAGAATTCCAAAAAGTAATTAACAAATTTAAACAGATAGAATATGGAAAATTTGCATTTGCAGCCTCAGGCTGTGTTCGATCATTTCTTGCAGATATGCAGGATTCCTCACGGTTCAAAGAACGAGAGCGAGATATCTGAATTCCTCCAGAATTTCGGTAAGGAGCTCGGTTACGAGACTATAGCTGACAGTGTGGGAAATGTTCTGGTGAAAAAGCCTGCTTATCCAGGTTTTGAGGACCGCAAGACAATCATCCTGCAGAGCCACATGGATATGGTTTGCGACAAGCGTCCCGATGTTGACCACGATTTTACAATAGATCCTATCAAGCCTTATGTTGATGGCGAGTGGCTCAAGGCTCAGGGTACTACTCTTGGTGCTGATAACGGTATCGGTGTTGCCGCTGCTATGGCTGTGCTTGCCGACAAGAACCTGAAACATGGTCCAGTGAACTGTCTCTTTACAATTGATGAGGAAACGGGCCTGACAGGTGCCGAGGCTCTTTCTCCCGAACTTCTTCAAGGCGACATCCTCGTGAATCTCGATTCTGAGGACGAGGGCGAAATATTCATCGGTTGTGCAGGTGGTGTATGCAACTATGCAGAGTTCAAGCATGTGAGAACACGTATCTCGGGTGATATGTTCTATATGAAGGTGGATATCAACAGCCTTACAGGCGGTCACTCCGGTGATGATATCAGCAAGGGCCGTGCCAATGCGAACAAACTGTTGAGCCGTTTCTTGTTGCAGGTGTCCCAAAAATATGAGTTCTACCTTTGTGAAATCAGTGGAGGTAGTCTCCATAATGCAATTCCGCGTGATGCGTCGGCTGTGTTTGCTGTGCAAAGTGCCGACAAGGAGGCTGTGCGTGTCGATTTCAATGTGTTCGCAGCACAGGTTCAGGACGAGTATAGTGCAACAGAGCCTAACATGAAGTTTACTCTGCAGAGTACAGATCCAGTCAATAATGTCATCGACCCTGTAGTTGCCAAGAACCTTTTGTGCTCTTTGCATGCTGTCTTCAATGGCGTGTTTGCAATGAGTCAGGATGTGCCGGGTCTTGTTGAGACATCAAGTAACCTTGCTTCGGTAAAGCGTACAAGTGAGAATACCATTACCGTGACTACCAGCCAGCGCAGTTCAATAGAATCGGCAAGGGATAATGTATCTTCGGCTGTGCGCACGGCGTTTGAACTCGGAGGTGCTACCGTAACCACAAAGGGGCAGTATCCGGGTTGGAAACCAAATATGAAATCAGAGATCCTCAAGGTTGCCTGCGACACATACAAGCAGCTTTTTGGCGAGGATGCAAAGATAAAGGCAATCCATGCAGGTCTTGAGTGCGGTCTTTTCCTCGAGAAGGCTCCTCACCTTGATATGATATCTTTCGGTCCCACAATGCGTGGCGTACATTCTCCCGATGAGCGTCTTGATATTGCGTCTACCGGACGTTGGTGGCAGCATCTCCAGCTCCTTTTGGAGAATGCTCCTGTAAAGTGATTGTGTATGTGTAATAAATTTGCGTTTTCATCGTTAATAATGTAATATGTATTTTACGATGAAAAGATTCTTGCAAATAACTATATCAGTGATGTCGGTACTCCTCGCTGCATGCAGCGAGGATACCGACTTTTCTGCAAGCCCGTCATTGAGGCTTGAGTTCTCGCGTGATACAATCGCCTTTGACACTCTGTTCACGACGGTCGGTTCGCCTACTGCCGGTCTTGTCGTGCGCAACCGCAACAGCGATGCCCTGCGCATCAGCAATGTGAGGCTTGGCAGTGGCGGCGGTTCGGGCTTCAGTGTACTCGTTGACGGACAGTACGGCTCTTCAATGAGCGACCTTGAGATAAGGGGCAAGGACAGTATCTTTGTGTATGCGGCTGTAGAGTTGGAACGCAATGGTGCCGATGTGCCGCTGATGGTGAAGGACTCGCTTATATTCACTCTTGAGAGCGGTGTACAGCAACAGGTAGCGCTGTTGGCTTATGGCCGCGATGTCACATTCATGCGCGGCGAAGTCATTGCGGCCGATAGCCTGCTTCCCGGTGGGCATTATGTGATTTATGACAGCCTTGTCGTAGCACCGGATGCAACCCTTGCGCTTGAGAAAGGAACGACTCTCTATTTCCACGATAAGGCATTCCTGCGTGTAGAAGGTACTCTCGATGCCCGTGGCTCTCTTGAACAGCCTGTTGTGATGCGCGGCGACAGGACGGACAATATGTTCTCTTATCTGCCATACGACCGTGTGCCGGGTCAGTGGGGTGGTGTCGTGTTCTCCTCAACAAGCAACAATAACCGTCTGTTGCACTGCGATATCCATAGTGCGAACTATGGTGTGGTGGTGGAACAGGGCGATACAGCGTTGAACCGCTTGACAATAGAATCCTCAAAGCTTTACAACTTCAAGGGCAATGCGCTGGAACTCAATATGTCCCGTGCGTCGGTCGCTAATTCTCTCATTGCCAATGCAAAAGGCAACTGTGTGAAGGTCGTTGGCGGTGATGTGTCATTTGTGCATTGTACGATAGCGAATTTTTACGTGTGGGAGCAGCGCGATGTGGCATTGGCGTTGCATAACAGCATTGAGGGTGCTCCGGCTCCGTTGCGTGGTGCTTTCTTCAGCAACTGCATAATAACAGGTTCGCGTGATGACGAGGTAATGGGTTACCTGACGAATCTGGGAGATACTGTCCCCGATTGTATCAACTACTATTTCGAGAATTCGCTCATTAATACTTATGCCGAAGGTGACAGCTGTTTCGTGAACAACTCATACGACAACACTCCGCTTGGCAAGGACCATTTCCGTCTCATTGATCACGAGACATTCTATTACGATTTCCATCTGGGTTGTGACTCGACAATGGCGACAGGCCGTGCCTCTGATGCTTATCTTGAGTCTTTGCCTTATGACCTTGACGGTGTATTGCGTCAGGCCGGTGCAGTTGATGCCGGCTGTTATCAGTATGTGCCGGTGGAAGAGGAAGGTGAGTGACGTTATCTCTTTTTAATGATAATGGTTGTTGCAATAGGCCTGTGGTCCGATGCTGTAGGCTCTTCAATTACTTTTGAATCAACTGATTCGATGTCTCTTTCACATTCCTTTATTGCTGCGATGTAGTCGATTGTTACGTTCGGCTTGTCTGCCGGGAATGTCGGCTCTTTATTGGGGGCTATGATTTTCCAATTGCGCGACAATTCTTTGATGAAAGGTGATTGGGGGTTGTCGTTCAGGTCTCCTGCAATAATGAAAGGCTTTTTGCACTCCTTTGCAATGCTGTCGATGATTTCCAGTGATGCCATGCGGTCCTCTTCATTCAGTGACAGGTGTGTACATGCGAACGTCAGCTCTGGGTATTCGGCAATGAGTATAGTGCGTTTCTCCTCGCGTCCGGGTAGGGCTGCGCGGTAAGTGGCTATGGCTTTTTTGCGTGATAGTATTGCCACTCCGTATTTGCCTCCATCATATTCTATTGCCGTGCTGTAGTATGCGTGCATTTTGCAAAGTATGGCGAGGGTGTCTGCAATATCTACCCCTTTGCTGCGGCGGGTTACGCTGTCCACTTCCTGAATGGCAATGATGTCGGCATCGCTGTTTCTTATGACATCTGCTGTACGCTGTATGTCATGAATGTTGTCCAATCCTTTGCAATTTCTTATGTTGTAGCTCATTATGCGCAGGGTGTCCTGTGCTTCTGTGCTTATGGTCGTCAGCAGCAATAAAAACAGTGTTGTAAAGGCTTTACTCATGGTGGTATGGCAGTTTGTTTATGATTGTATATGCCCTGTAAAGCTGTTCCACAAAGAGCAGACGTATCATCTGATGCGAGAATGTCATCTTCGATAGCGATAGCTTTTCGTGTGCAGCTTCGTATACCTTCGGTGCAAAGCCGTAAGGGCCACCGACGATGAAGACAAGCCTTTTGGTCGATATGTTCTGTTTGTGCTCAATCCATGCCGCGAACTCCGTGCTGCGGTACTCTTTGCCGCCCTCGTCAAGCAGAACCACACGGTCACCCGGTTGCAATGCCTTGAGTATAAGTTCGCCCTCCTGCTCCTTCTGCTGTGCCTCGCTCAGTTTCTTGGCATTCTTCAGTTCTGGTATGACCGATATCTCGAACTGTGTAAAATGGCTCACCCTTTGGGTGTAGTCCTGTATTCCGGCTGTTATGTTGTTGTCGACTGTTCGGCCCACGACAAGTAGTGTAATCTTCATTTTATACTTTTAAAATTTGTTGCGAAGATAAACAAAAAAGCCTTGGCTTTTGCACTAATTGAGGGAATTGTATATCTTCGCAGAAAATAGATAGTAAAAACTGATTGTACTATGAATGTAAAAGACGAACTTATCGATAGACTTATCGACCTTGCATTTGCCGAGGATATCGGCGACGGTGACCACACAACCCTTTCAACCATCCCTGCCGATGCTATGGGAAAGAATATGCTTCTTATAAAGGAAGACGGTGTGCTTGCCGGTGTTGAGATGGCAAAACGCATCTTCGCACGCTTTGATGAGGCTCTTCAGGTTGAGGTGCTCATTGAGGATGGTGCCGAGGTCAAGAAGGGTGATATTGCAATGTACGTTACCGGTAGTGTCCGCTCACTGTTGCAGACTGAGCGCCTTATGCTCAACGTCATGCAGCGTATGAGCGGTATCGCAACAATGACACGCCGTTATGTCAAGGAACTTGAGGGCACCGGTACCCGCGTGCTCGATACCCGCAAGACAACTCCGGGCATGCGCATCATGGAGAAGGAGGCTGTACGCATCGGTGGCGGTGTGAACCATCGCATCGGCCTTTTCGATATGATTCTCATCAAGGATAACCACGTTGATTTTGCAGGCGGCATCGAACAGGCTGTCTCACGTGCCAAGGAGTACTGCAAGGCTTGTGGAAAGGACCTGAAGATTGAGGTTGAGGTGCGTACATTGGAGGATTTGCAGAAGGTAATAGATATGGGTGGCGTGCAGCGTATAATGTTCGATAACTTCGACACCGAGAAGACCCGCAAGGCTGTGGAGATGGTTGCCGGCCGTTACGAGACCGAGTCTTCGGGCGGTATCACTTTCGATACTTTGCGTGACTATGCTCTCTGCGGTGTTGACTTTATCTCTGTAGGCGCTCTCACTCACTCTGTAAAAGGCCTTGACATGAGCTTCAAGGCTGTGAAGTGATGCCGTTTGTTGAGATATAGTTTCTCTTTGCTGATTTTATTGTTGCAGTGACAAATAATTGTGTAAATTGCACTGCATAAGCAAAAGATGAAATGGCCTGGAACATAAAGAAAATAACAGTCGAGTATCTGATATATCTCCTCTTCTGGAGTATCTTGCTGTTGTCGCCGGTTTTGGGTTCTATTATCAAGGATGTCTCTTTTTTCCCTACTTTTGAAGAGATGTTGTCCTTCTGGAAGTTCTTGCTTCCGGCATTGTTCCTGTTTGTCCTGAACAATAACATACTTATGCCTTTCCTTCTTTATAAAAAGAGGGGAAGGCTTTTTGTGTTCTATCTGCTGTGTATAATAGTGGCATGCACCATTATATATATATCTTTTCCATTGAAGGAACCGCCGGGAATCAATGAGGGGCGCCATTTTGCCAAACGCGAGGTTTGGGGCTTCCTTGTCAATCCACGTAATGTGCAGATATTGATATCTATGTTCGTACTTGTGTTCAATATCTGTGTGAGGCTGTTCTTTTTCACAATACGTCGCGATGAGCATCTTAAGGAACTCGAAAAGGAACATTTGCGTTCAAGCCTCGAGTATCTGCGTTATCAGATAAACCCTCACTTTTTCATGAATACTCTGAATAATATCCATGCCCTGATAGATATTGACAAGGATAAGGCAAGGATTGCTGTCCAGGAGTTCTCGGCAATGATGCGGTATGTACTTTATGATACATCGGCATCTTCGGTTCCTTTGGAGAAGGAGGTGCTGTTCATGAATGGATATATCGATCTTATGCGTTTGCGCTACACCGACAAGATTGAGATAAAGACATTCTTTGAAAAAGATACACAAGGCCTATTCGTTCCGCCTATGCTTTTCATGCAGTTTGTTGAGAATGCTTTCAAGCATGGTGTTACATATAAGAAGAGAACTGTGATAGACGTTGCTCTCCGCATTGACGATGCGGCTGAAATGATTCTATTCACATGCAGGAATACCGTACTTGACAATTCTGTGAAACCGTCGTGCGGTGTGCAGGGGGGAATAGGCGTGGAGAATGCAAGGAAACGCCTTGAATTGCTGTTCGGGGAGAAGGCGACAATGCGCATAGACAATGACGGTGGGTGGTATAATGTTGAACTTAAAATTCCAATAAGATATGATAAGGTGTATAATAGTTGATGATGAGCCGCTGGCTGTGGCACAACTGGAAAAATATGTGGAGCGTATCTCCTTCTTGGAGTGTGTAGGGGTTGGTAACAGTGCGTCCGAGGCTTCGGAGTTGTTGTTGCGTGAGTCGGTGGATGTGATGTTCCTTGATATCAATATGCCCGATGTCAGCGGCATGCAGTTCGTGCGTTCTTTGGCAAACCCTCCACTGGTGGTGTTCACTACTGCTTATTCGGAATATGCCCTTGAGGGTTTCAAGGTGGATGCAGTGGATTATCTTCTCAAACCCATAGGCTTCGAGGATTTTCTGAAGGCTGCCAATAAGGTGCAGGCAATGCATCGCGCCCTGCATTCAGCTCAGGATGTAACGCCGCAGTTCTCCTATAACGACGATTCTTTGTTTGTAAAATCCGACTACCGCATTGTTCGTGTTCCGCTCAGTTCTATCGTTTATGTCGAGAGTATGAGTGAGTATGTGCGCATATTTGTCGAAGGCAAGCCCAAACCGATAATTTCCTTGCTCAGTATGAAAAAGATTGAAGAGGTTCTGCCATCCGATGTGTTTATGCGTGTGCACCGTTCTTATATAGTAAACCTGTGTAAGATAAAGGAGGTTTCCAAGATGCGTATAATCTACGACGGTGATGTCTCTGTCCCTGTCGGCGATATGTATAAGGATGCTTTCTACGATTATATCGAGAGAAGGTTTGTAGGCAAGAACCATTGATTCATGTTCTTCTTTGCTGGTTAGGAAACTATCCTGTACTCTCCTTTGTTCTGTATGTGTCAAAACTTAGGAACAATGGAACATGATGATTTTATGCGTCAGGCGATAGCTTTGGCTGTTGAGAATGTGAAGAATGGCGGTGGTCCTTTCGGGGCTGTGATTGTAAAAGATGGTAGGGTGGTGGCAACAGGAGTGAACAGGGTTGTACCCGATAACGATCCCACGGCACATGCCGAAGTCAATGCCATTAGGTCGGCTTGTGTAAAACTGGGTACGTTCAATCTGAGCGGTTGCGTGCTGTATACTTCATGTGAACCATGCCCCATGTGCCTTGGGGCAATATATTGGGCTCACATCGACAAGATATATTACGGGGCTACACAATATGATGCGGCGGCTGTGGATTTTGACGACTCCTTCATTTATCGCGAATTGGAATTGAAACCTGCCGAGCGTAATAAGCCGGTGGAGAATATCCTGCATAATGAGGCATTGGCTC
>CALCYA010000098.1 GCA_937906165.1 uncultured Bacteroidales bacterium
TTGTGTGAGACGTGTTGTTGAGGGCTTTGCCCGAAAAAATCTCATTATTCGCGGAATCAGAGATCCCTCGTCGCTACGCTCTGTCGGGATGACAGGTTCGCGATTTGATTAGCTTATATAGAACTCACGTTACTTTACAAAAGTCTTTTTGCCATTGATAATATAAATTCCTTTGGTCGGCTTTTCTACCTTCCTACCTTGTAGGTCATAAACAGTTTTCACATTTACGTTTTGACAATGCCGTCTTTCCGCAACCCAAGCGGTATAACCTAAGGCTATACTTCGCTTGACAAGATGCTGCCGGCATTGTCTAAACTTGTAGTTCTTTGATTATAGTTGATCATTCTGTAAAGTTACTTGATCAAGACCTTTTTGCCATTGATAATATAAATTCCTTTGGTCGGATTTTCTACCTTCCTGCCTTGTAGGTCATAAACAGTTTTCACATTTACGTTTTCGCCTTTCACTTCTTCAATGCCCACCTCGATATCATCAACCTCCTCGATGCGGAATGCTGATGTGAAATTCTCGTTGTAGAAAGGACCTGATGCTCCGTCGAATGTCTGTGCAGAGTGCTTTACAACAATAGGACCAAGCTCGTCGGCACCGTTGTCTGTTCTGATACCGCGGCAACCGTCCAACTGTACAAGACCGAAGAGTGCCTCGTTGGTAGAGGATACAGAACCGCCTGCAAGAATCTTTGTCACGTTGAACATGGTTGTCTTGCCTGACTCTGTCTCAAGGCCTGTAAGGCTCTCGCCCTCCAACCAGTTTTTGCCACCGAATGACGGGTAAGCAAAATAGTATGCATCGTCGGCAGTCTTGAACTGGTACTTGCGGTCGGCATCAGCGTTGTATTCGCATACGAACTGTGCGCTCTTGGGGAGCTCGCCCTCGCCGCGTGCTGCAACAGCAATTGTACCACCGTCATTGTAGATGTAGTACTCGTTGTCGCCCCACACTGCGGTAAATGTGTACTTCTTGCCATCCTCGGGAAGAATTATATCTGTTGCTCCGTAATATGCGTCAAGTGCTGTAGAGAGTGCTGTGCCTGCTGCTGCAGTCGGATTCTCCTCAGCCTTTGCAAGGGCTGCAAGGATAGCCTCGCGTGCAGCCTCGGTGGGGTAACCGATAGTGTTTTTCGCAAGCAGTTCCTTCACAGTGGCGATGAGTGCAACGGTCTCCTCGCTCGGTGTGTTGTCGGGCTCGGGGAGGCTTGTGTCATAGCTGATGCTGTATGCGCCGTCTGTGATATCGTCAAGGCTGTAGTTCTTGTAGACGATTGTGTAGCCTGCACCGAATGTCTCCTCCTCGTAGAGGAATGCGATTGTTGAGTCGCTCTGGAAGCACATTGTAGAGTAAGCCGAGCCTATGAACGATGCCTGGTGACGGCCGTCCCAATCCTTCGCGAAGTTTGCAGGAGTGTTGTAGTCGAGCTCTGATGCAAGTTCCTTATAATATATACCTACGTTTGTGCGTCCGCTACCGAATGGGAGTGACTGCAGTGCAATCCACACCTTCTCGCCGTCGGCGTTACGTATCGCAGGCATAATCATGATTTCACCGTTACAAGAGTTACCCAGTGCTACAACACCGTTCACGCTTGCGTTTGATGTGGCGCGTGTGCCCCAAGAACCCTCGGCTTTCTCGGCATCGGTGAATGTGAAGATGTTGAAGTGACGTCCGCCGTTGCAGCGTGAGCTCACGATGATGTTTCCGTTAGGAAGCTCCTCAACCTTAGGCTCGTCGGCACCGTTGGGGATAGGTGCTGTCTCTACACCACCGAGGACGTCCCAGCTGCCGCCGAAGTCATCGCTGTAGAGCACGAAGTTTGTATATGTTCCTACTCTGTTCTTAAGTAGAACGGCGCAGTAGAGACGGTAGTAGTCGTTTACCTTAACGTAGCGGCTCTGGTGAATCTTACCCGAACCGATGAACATTGCCATCACCGGACCCTGGCTGCTGTTGTCCCACATTGCGTAGATTGGGTCGGCAATGTCAACAGGCTCGCTCCAAGTCTTTCCGTTATCCTCGCTGTAGAAGCGTGCGATGTTCTGGTGGTTGTTGCGTGTACCGCTGGGGAATGATACGTTACCAGCACAGCTGAGCACAAGCACGCGGTCACTCTCGCGGTCGGCAACGATACATGGGTCGCCGAAGCCTACGTGCATGAAGTCGGGAGAGTTCGCACCCTGGCCCTCAACGATGGCAAACTGATCGCCCCAGCTCTCGCCGTTGTCCTCGCTGATACGTGCCAACAGGTCGATACGTCCGTTGTGTACCATACCGATGTCTGCACCGCTGTGGCGGTAGTCGGCAACAGCGATAAGATTACCGTTCTTGGCCTTTGCAATTGCCGGAATACGGAAAGGAACACCACCGCTCTTTGTTATGAAGATATTCTCCTGCGGCTCAACTGCCGGTGTCTTGCGCACCAGTGTCACATAGAAGTCTGTTGTGTTGGCGAACATGTTGCTGCTTGATGTGACGTCGAATGTGAGCTGCACGGCTTCGGTGCTGTTCACTACAGATACGTTGGCCTTCTCGCTTGAGTTCGCTGTCACAGCGCTGCCACCGTTAGGCGTTACGGTAACATCGGCTGCGCCCGAGCTTACAAAGTTGAAGTCATATCCTGCAACCATGAACTCCTCGTCGTCGGTAGTGAGCGAGTATGTCGCAATGTGTACGCCGTCAACAGTAGCTGTTGCAAGGCATGTGAAGAGCTGGAGATCACCGTTGTCATTGTAGCCTGCAATGTTGTTGCGTCCCTGTGTCTCGCTTAGTATCGCGTGGGGAGCATCAGCCGATTTCCAGCCTGCGGCCCATGTGCCTGCCGCGTTTGATGCAGTCCACTCTCCGGTAAGTGATGTCACGGGATATTCAACCTCGCCCACACGTACGTTGAGTGTTGAGCCGGCATCGGCACCACCGTTCCAGAATGCGAACTTGTTGTCGCGGTTGTTCACCTTGTTGCTTGGGTAGCCCTTCTCGTACATGTAGAAGAATGTGTCGCCTGCACCAAGGTCGCTCGATGTTGTGAAGAGCCACATATCGGTGTAGCCTTCAGGCACGGCGTCAGCGTCAACAAGTATGGGGTAAGACGTTGAGCCTGTTGAGCCTGTCATCTTTGTGGGGGCCGCAAGTACCTTTGCTGCACCAGCCTGTTTGTTGTAGAGTCTGTAACCGTTGGTGTTGTCACCGGCGAATGCCCACAACTGTGCATCGTCGGTTGCGTCCGAAATGTATTCGCTCAACTCGATGTGGTCGGCTGTTTCGTTGTCAGCGATTACAAAGCCGTTGGCTGCAATCTGCAATGTGTACCATGTTGTACCTTTTGCAAATGCACCTTCTGCAACGGTAGTTGTATTGAACAGCTGCTCAACGTAGCCCTCTTGTGGCTCTGCAACCTCAAGCATTACATCAATGATGCTGCCTCGGTTGGCGCTCAGTGTGTTGCTGCCGTCGGCCTTGCCCGGGTTGCCGGCAGGGTCAATGCTGTTCCAGTCGATCTTGAAACGCATACGATATGTACCCTGTGTCTCAGGGGCCTTGAATGAGGGCAGGGCAACGGTGTTGTTGTTGCCTGTCACGCCTTCACTGTTGCACCACTGGCCTGCGTCGTCCTTGTTGTAGGCCGAGTAGCTTACCAGGTCGCCTGTCGGTGTGTATCCGTCAGCATCGGTGCCTGCTGTGAATGTGCCGTCACCGTCTGCGTCTACATATACGTATGCGTGCATCCATGCACCGCCGTATCCGGTTGTCGGTGTAACAATGTCACCTGCACCCACTTTAAGGGTTACTGTCTCTGTTGCGTCTACATACAGTTGTAGCTTCTCTACCTCGGTGAGGTTGTAGCTCTTCGAACCGTATGACGGGCTCTCTACTCTGACATAGTTAAGAGGTCTGTCACTTGCTTTCTCTCCCGAGAAGTTGACCTCATAACCTGTCGTCTGAGCCATAGTTGTCATTGCAATGAGCATTGACAACAAGAATGTAAATTTTCTCATAAATAGGTTAGTTAAGTTTATAAATATAAATTGAATGATGCAGTTTTTGCCATTCAACAAAATTTCTGCTAATATAAGTAAATTTTACTTCTTTTCAGTTGTTTTACGCAAAAAAACAGCGCGCCTTTCAGGGGCGCGCTGTAGTTTATGGGCTATTCCGATTTATTTCTCTACCGGAGTGATTCTGAGCTTGTAGGTCATCTCCTTCTCTGGAACACAGTACTCAGGCAATGTGCCTACATCGTATCCGCATGATGCGTTACCGATACCACGCATCCAAGCGTCGAGGTGAAGCACTGTGTAAGGACGCTTTGTCATCTCCCAGTAGTGTCCTGCTCTCATGAGGTCCTCGTCGGTGTAGGGGAGTGCCGAGAAGCTTACGTTGCCCTCAGTTGCAATCTTCACACCGTTGCCGTTGTTGTCGGTGAATGTAACCTCACGCAAGCCCTCGCGGCTACCGCTGCTCTGTGGCTTCACGTATGGGTCTGCCATCTGGTCAACAGTTGTCTTGTAACGGCCTACAACAACGCCGTCCTTTCGGTCAACAGTGTTCTCCCATGGGCCGAGGGCGTAGTAGTTCACGTTCTTGAATGTTGAGTCAAGGCCGCAGATGAGGCCTGCGCGACGCAGGTTTCCATGCTTGGGAACGAATGTCGCATCAACGTCTACGATACCCTGAGGATAGATTGTGTAGTCTATTCTTGTGTCGCAGATAGAACCCTTGCGTACAGTCTTTACAACAGTGTTGCCGTTCTCCTCAACGACTGTAATCTCACCCTTTGCCTCAAGGCCGTTGCTTGTCTGTGCCTGTGGTTTGCCTGCGTCAGGACCATAGTAGTCGTAACCCTGGCGGTCGTTCTCAATCCAGCGGTGGTTGCTGTAGATGAAGCCCTGACCCTCGCTGATGATATTCTTGCCGTTGAATGCAAGTGCAGTGAGCTGTGCAGTCTCTGCGTCGAACTTGAGCTGTACCTTCTCGTTGCCGATGATTGTCTCATGGAGAGAAGATGTAGCAACGAGTGCATCGCCCTTGCTCTTTACTGCTGCAAGCGGTGCGCGCTCAACAAGTGTGAACTGCTGCAATGCAACCTCGTGGCCGGCAGGAGCGAACAGCTGTGCATCGCGGTGTACAAGGCGTACGGTAATGAGGAGCTCGTCGCCCTTCTTCGCAGCCTTTTTGATGTTGGCTTTCTTTACAGATAGCCATACCTTACCGTTCTGGTATGTCTCGGCGTGTGGAGCTCTTGTGCGGCCGGTGTAAACGACCTTACCGTTTTTCACGATATCGTAGATCACGTCGAACTCGTTGAGGTTGGTGAAGTTGTACTTGTTCTTGATGTCTATTGTAACAACACCGTACTCTGTGTTCACGTCAGGCATTGTAATCTCTACGAACTGATGGGCGGCCTTTACCTCCTTGAGCTTGCCACCCTCCTGGCGCAAAGGTGACACAACACCGTTTGAGCAGAAGTTACCCTGGTGTGGGCCCGGATAGTCGTAACCTGTGTGGATGTTGTAGATGCCCTGCTTCATCTCCTGTGGGTCGTAGATGGCCTGGTCTACCCAGTCCCATATACAACCACCAATGCAAGAGTTCGAAGCCTCAATCTTCTGCCAGTACTCCTTGAGGTTACCGATTGCGTTACCCATTGAGTGAGCATACTCGCAGATGAACATAGGCTTGTCAAGGTCGTTGGTATACTTGTTCATCCAAGCCTGGCCCGGGTACATCTTTGAATAGAAATCGCTGAAACGTCCGCCGCCGTAGTCTCCGTTTGAACGTGTGCCCTCGTAGTGTACAGGGCGGTCGTCGAGGCGCTTTGCCTCGTCGTAGCATGGGCCGAAGTTGTTACCGTTACCGGCCTCATTACCCAAGCTCCACATTACGACACTCGCGTGGTTGCGGTCGCGCAATACCATGCGGTTGATGCGGTCAACGAATGAAGGAATCCATGACTCGCGGTCCGAGATAGTCTGGTTTGCATGGTCCTCAAGGTCTGCCTCATCGCAGCAGTAGAGACCATAGTGGTCGAACATGGCGTACATTCTTGCCGCGTTGGGGTAGTGGCTGGTACGTATGGTATTGATGTTGTTCTGCTTCATGAGCAATACATCCTTGAGCATAGACTCTGTTGTGACAGCGCGGCCTCTTACAGGGTCTGTATCGTGACGGTTCACACCCTTGAAGAATACTCTCTGGCCGTTGATGTATACGATTGAGTTCTTGATTTCAATCTTGCGTACACCATATTTTGTCGAGAATGCCTGCTCCTGGTTGCCGTTCTCGTCGAACTGTGTGATGCGTACAGTGTAGAGGTAAGGCTTCTCGGCGTTCCACAGCTGTACATTGTCAATGTTGAGCTTGATGTCGCCGCTGAGTGATGCAATGCGTGCAGCAGTGTTCAGTGTGACAGAGTCTGCTGCGATGAACTTGCCTGCTGCATCATAGATGGCTGCCTTTACGGTCTTCTTGCTTGGGATGTAGTCGCGGTTGTCGAGCTCGAAGTTTACATTGACCTCTGCACTGAACATATCATCGGCAAGCTTGCTTGTGATGTAGTGGTCGCGTACTGCGGTCTTGGGTACGTTGTACAGGTAAACGTCGCGGAAGATGCCGCTCATACGGAACATGTCCTGGCACTCAAGATATGAACCGTCACACCAGCGGAACACCTGTACGGCGAGCTTGTTCTCACCCTTCTTCAGGAAGTTTGTAAGGTCGAACTCGGCAACGTTGTTCGAACCCTGTGTGTAGCCAACGTACTCGCCGTTGAGCCATACGAAAGCAGCTGAATAGATACCGCCGAAGTGGATGAATGTGCGGCGGCCGTCCCAGTTTGCAGGAATCTCGAACGTGTGTACGTATGAACCTACAGGGTTGATGCCGTAGTTCTTGCCGCCGTCGTTATATCTCGGGCGTGCCTTGATGAACGGAGGTGTGTTTGCGTGCGGATACTCCACGTTGTTGTAGATGGGCTTGTCATATCCGTGCATCTCCCAGTTGGAAGGTACTGGAATATCATCCCAACCGCTCACGTCAAAGCCCTCCTCGAAGAATGTCAACGGGCGCTTTGAAGGCTCGCTTACGAGGTTGAACTTCCATGTGCCGTTGAGGCTCTGGTAACGTGCGTTTACCGGCTCGGTCCATGGTGTCGCATAGTATGCAGCGTCGGCGAGCATCTCGGCCTCATTGTTGTAAGGCATGTATGTGGCAACGCCACGCTCCTTGTTCTCGGCAAAGACTGTCTCATCCTCCCACTTGGGCGATGCAATCTTCGGTTTTTCCACCTCGGTGAATGTGAACCATGCAGCGCTGTCGGCTGCATTCTTCTCTGTAAGCATCATACGTCCATCCTTTAAGGTATACATCTTGTTCTTGCCGGCCGATACAATAATGTATGTGCCCACTCTGCCTTCAACCGGCTCGAAACGGAACTTCGCGTTGTTCCATATACCGGCAACTGCTGGCCACTGCAACAGATAATCGATGCTTGCATTGTCGCCGCCGTCGTCGAAGTTCTGCCCATAGAAAGCGTTCTCCACTGCAAATGTGGTAAGGTCGATGGTCTTTATGCTCCAGTACTGTCCGCGGTTGTTCTCGTTTACGTCTTCGGCAACAATGCGTGCATTGTTCTCGCCTGAGTCATTGTTTCCGAGTACCTTGCCTGGTTCTCCTACAGACGCAATGCGGTATGTGAGGTTGTCATCAAAACCTGCATACTTTGAAACCTCAAAGCGGAACTGTGCGGCCTTGTGTGTAAGGGCTGTCTCCTTCTTGATAACAACAAGAGCACCTCCCTGACCTTTTGCCAAGGCGAGTTCGGGGCTGTTGGTCGGGATGAGCAAACCGTTCTCGTATTTCCACAACTGGGCTTCATCGGAGCCGTTGTTCTCGCCGACCTCTACCTTGCTGCCGTTAAGGCGCAGTGCATTGCCGGTGACGGGGTTGATGATACGCCAACTGCCCGAAAGTTCCGAAACCTTCCAGTATTGTGCTGCATTGCCCTCCTCAAAATCGGTAAGGCCAACAGCCTTGTCCTTTTTCTCGTATACCACATTCCCTTTGTTGCCTGCAGCAAAGAGGTGGTACAGCTTGCCTTTCTCAAATACGGCCTGGGCATTTACACCCGCGGCGCATACAAGCGCAGTGAGCATCAATGCCAAGCTTTTTCTCAAAGTGTTGATAGACATAGTGTTTTGTTTTTATGGTTATTTATAAATAAAATCAATTACGTGGCGTGCGCGCATATATGTACGCACTATTTTACAAATATACACAATATCTCTGGAAAAATCTAACGAATGAGGGAAAATAATGATGTCGGCACTGGTGTTCAATGACTTATGAGGACTTTTGATGAAAGCCTCGCCGATGCGAAAGTGCAAGGAAATGAAAGGTAATGAGGACGGACGGTTTTCAAATCATTACCTGATAACTAGATGAGTTTATAGGTCGTTGGAGTTTATTTCTACTCTCTGCCACATTCTGCATAACAATGTACAACTCGCTGATAACTAATTTGGTAACCAAAAAAAGATTAGATTATGCGAAGTACATTTAAGGTGCTGTTCTACGTGAACGGAAGCAAAGAGAAAAACGGTATTGTTCCGATTATGGGACGAGTGACAATCAACGGTTCTGTGGCTCAATTCTGCTGCAAACTGACCATCGCAAAAACGATGTGGGATGCCAAAGGCAACCGAGCCAAAGGTAAGAGCAAGGAGGCACGAGACATCAATTTGGCTTTGGATAACATAAAGGCCCAAATCATCAAGCACTATCAACGCCTGTCTGATAGAGAAGCCTATGTAACTGCCGAAATGGTACGCAATGCTTATCAAGGTATTGGAACGGAATACGAAACATTGCTTGGTGCATTTGATAAGGACAACGAGAGCTTCAAGAAGCGTATCGGCATAGACCGTGCAGCAAGTTCCTACAAGGTGCGTGTAA
>CALCYA010000099.1 GCA_937906165.1 uncultured Bacteroidales bacterium
TATTTTCGCTCTGTTACTCTCTTTTCCTAAATCACTCAACTTTTTGATTAGCCCCAAGACTTTGCAGGTGAGCCCCTTCCTTTTTCTGTGGGTAGAGCTGTAAATGACAATTCGTCCCAAGGCTTCAGGCCCTGGGACGAATCTGTCTGTTCCGTTGCGTTATGCCTTTATCAGATCTCGGCGATAACCTCAACCTCAACAAGCACATTCTTTGGCAATGTCTTCACTGCAACGCAAGAACGTGCCGGCTTGCTTGTGAAGTACTCTGCGTAAACAGCGTTGAAAGCAGCGAAATCTGCCATGTCGCTGAGGAAGCATGTTGTCTTTACGACATTGTCGAAAGATGTGCCAGCCTCGGCAAGAACCGCTGCAAGGTTCTTCATTACCTGTGTTGCCTGGTCTGTGATGCCTTCAGCCTCAACATTGCCGGTAGCAGGGTTGATGGGGATCTGGCCAGAAGTGAACAACATGTTACCGCAGATGATGGCCTGTGAGTATGGGCCGATAGCCTCGGGGGCATTGCTTGTATAAACTTTCTTAAGCATAGTTATAATATTTATTGATTGATACTCTTAATCCCAAATTTTGAAACCTGCATCTTGTATGGCCTTCTTTATCTGCTCTAAGTGCTCAAAGTTGCGTGTCTCGAGTGTGATGCGGATGAAGCAGCCTGTGATGCTGGTGTTCGCGTTTGTGCGCTCATGGTGAACACCGATGACATTCGCGCCGTGCTCTGCAATGATGCTTGAAATCTGTACGAGCTGTCCCGGCTTGTCAAGAAGCTCTACCTTGAGCAGTGCTGAACGTCCTGATGTGAGAAGGCCACGCTTGATTACGCGGTCAAGGATATTCACGTCGATGTTACCGCCTGATACCACGCATACGACCTTCTTGCCCTCAACTGGAACCTTGTCGAACATTGCGGCTGCAACTGCAACGGCTCCGGCACCTTCAGTGATGAGCTTCTGGTGCTCGAGGAGCGAGAGGATGGCTGATGAAACCTCGTCATCTGTTACTGTAACAATTTCGTCAACGTGTTTGCTGCAGAGGTCGAATGTGTTCTCGCCCGGCTGTTTTACTGCAATACCGTCAGCAATTGTAGATACAGCGTCAAGACGCTCAATCTGCTTATGCTCAACAGAATTCTTCATGCTTGGAGCACCGGCTGCCTGAACACCATAAACCTTGATCTTTGGGTTCAATGACTTGATGGCAAAAGCAACGCCCGAGATGAGGCCGCCGCCGCCGATTGGTACAATAACTGCGTCAATATCCTTCATCTGGTCAATGAGCTCAAGGCCGATTGTTCCCTGTCCGGCAATCACATCTTCGTCATCAAACGGATGGATGAATGTGTAGCCGTGCTCGTCGCGCAACTCAATAGCACGCTTGTAAGCATCGTCATAAACGCCTGGAACAAGGCATATGTCTGCTCCATAACCCTTTGTTGCCTCAACCTTTGAGATAGGTGCGCAGTCGGGAAGACAGATAAGTGACTTGATGCCGTTCTTTGTTGCCGCAAGTGCAACACCCTGTGCATGGTTACCGGCAGAGCAAGCAATTACGCCCTTTGCCTTCTCTTCTTCTGATAACTGAGAAATCTTGTAGTATGAACCGCGTACCTTGAAAGAACCTGTAAGCTGAAGATTTTCAGGCTTGAGGAAAATGGTTCCTTTCTTGTTTACGTTGGGTGCCGGTACAAGCTCTGTGCGTCGTATCACATCCTTGAGGACGAACGCCGCATGGTAGATTTTGTCTAAAGTGAGCATATGGTTTTGTTTTAAAGTGTTTTTTTTTTGTGTCCTTGTATGCGAGCATACATCTATGCAAAATTACAACAATTTATTGTACAAAAGAAAAAAGTGCCGATTATTTATTCAAATGTCCTTAATCTTTTGCAGTCCGCTTTTATAGTCTCGTATTTTCATATTTTAAGAAGTATTTAAAAATACCAGAAATAAGAATAAGAAGGTATAAAATATGTGAATAAATATTAATTGTTTATATTTGTGGTCAAAACCGGGCTTTTGGTATCGGTTGTATCCTTTTTCGTGGAAAATCAAGAAATACGGCATATTATTATGAAAAAACAGATTTTTGTATTCTGCAATGTCCTCGCATTGTTTCTGAGTGCGATATTATTGTCCTGCAGTGTGGATAATGATTATGATCTATCAAAAGATGTTGACCTTACCATTGCTGTCGGTAATGGCCTGTCAATACCTTTGGGTTCAACAGACAAGATAATGCTCACTGAGATGATTGATCCAGAGGGGAGTGATATCCTCTCCACAGATGATGACGGCTCATATGTTATAGGTAAAGGAGGTTCGTTCGATGCGGCCGATTTTGTCGTTGATGAGGTTGACGGACTGCATATCGACACGTATGTCGATGCGCAGCAATACTCTATGGATCTCGAAAAGGTCTACGCTACTTATGACGAGGCAGTGGCGGGCATCAAGGCCAATCCGCTGCTAACGGAAGAACAGAAAAAGGAGTTTATAGACAGGCTCGCTGCAAATGAAGTCCCGGTTTCTCTTTTCGAGAAGATTGACAAGAATGATATTGAATTCGATTTTTCAAAGGATGACCTGCCTAAGGAGTTGAAGAGAATATACAGGGTTGAGTTTGTTGAGCCGGTGAGGATGCATTTTCAGGTAGATGTCACCTGTGATGCCGACAAGGAACTTTTTGAACTGCTCGACAGCCTTGAACTCTCTGCTGCAGGTCTTGATGACGACCTGTTCTATGTGGGTATCCCTGATTATGTAGAGTTTGTGGAGCATGAGGATATAGGTGATGACAGGATATATCTGCGTGGTGCGGTCATGGTCAGTGCCGACAGGACAAAATTCTCCAATTCGTGGGACTTCTATATACGGGCTCTTGAATTTGAGGGTGGCCGTGAGGTTGTTGACGGCACAATAAGCATTGTCGATGAACTGATGCTCAACGGTGCCCTGAAATCGAATCTGGTAATGGTCGAGGCAGAGGCTCTTGTTGACGGTCTGCGCACATTTGAAGATGTTTCGTTTGTCCCGACAGTTGAAATTGCTGATTTTACCATCAAGCATGTTGTGGCATCGGTGGAGGTCGATATCGATGATATAAATGAAAGCGTAGATATTGGTTTGGGCGATGATCTGGAGTTCCTTTATGAAGAGGGTACGGTGCTCGATTTTGCAAACCCGGAGCTGATTGTGAATGTTGACAACAACTCGGTTGTTTCGGTAGAATCGGAGCTTCTCATCAGAGGTTTTGACAAGGATGGTAATGTGATTGACGGTTCTGAGATTGCGCTTACCCTTGCTCTCGACGCATCGGCCTCAAACCGTTATTTCATAACGAATAATGGTGCGGGAAAGGACGGGTATACCTCGATCGCGGCTGACTTGAGTTCTCTTTTCCGGAAACTGCCTCATACGGTAGGGTTTGAGATGAAATCCCGCAATGATAGTCAAACTCCGGTCGTCGTAACTCTTGGCAGCACTATGAGCGTGTCAGGCGATTATGAAGTCAAAATCCCGCTTGAGTTCAGTGAATTTGCACTAAAGTACACCGAGACAATAGAGGATGTATTGGGTGATGATCCGGCAGAGATTACCGATTATGTGAAGAACATTGAGTCTGTTACATTGGAGGCCGAGATTCTCAATACCATTCCGGCAGAACTTACTCCAAGTCTCAAAGCATACGATACCTATGGCAGACTGCTGCAGAATGTGACAGTTGCGGTAGAGGGCTCGGTGGCAGCCGGTAACGGGGTAGAGGCCGGCAAGGTCACTGCACCGGTGGTTTCTGTGTTCAAGGCGGAGCTGCGTGCGACAGGTAATGAACTTGTGGGTCTAAGTACAATAGACCTTGAGTTCGACGGATTTGGCTCGGGTGAACTCAATGCCAACGAGTATCTGAAGATAGAGAAACTCTCTCTCACTATCAATAAACCAGTTGAGGTCGATTTGAACTGATGACTGACATATAAACATATATGGGAAATTAGCTATGAAAAATATATATTCGTTTTTTAAAGGATTCTTCCTTTTTGTGGCTTTTGTCGCAAGTTTTACAGTTGCATCTGCCCAGGTGCTCCGTTCGGGGTATTTTGTTGACGGCAATGTCATGCGTTATCGTCTTAATCCCGCTCTTGTGAGTACCCGTGGGCATGTCTCCTTGCCTGTGCTCGGTAGTGTGACTGTGAATGCTGTAGGTAATGTTGGTATGGGAGATTTCATTTATAAGTCGGCGATGAACAGCGATGAACTTGTCACGTTCATGCATCCCTCTGTGGAAGCCGATGATTTCTTGGCTGCTCTCGAGGATGATAACAGGATTGTATTGGATATGGACCTGACCTTGTTGTCGGCAGCTTTCCATGCATGGGGCGGCTTCAATTCCGTTGATCTCACATTACGTTCAATGAGTGGCCTTTCGTTGCCATATGATATGTTGCGTTTTATGAAGGTATCGGGTGACGGTGAGTATAATTTCAGTGACCTTAACCTTCATACCCGTAATTTTGCAGATCTGTCAATAGGCCATTCACGCAAATTTACAGAGTCTCTCACCGTAGGTGCGCGTCTGAAATTCCTTTTCGGTCTTGCCTATGCCGATGCGCTTTTCGAAAATATGAGACTTGTGGCTGATGCTTCCAGATGGGAGGTTATGTCCCGTGGTACAGCGGATGTTGCCATGGGCGGCCGTTTTGAGGTATCCGATGAAAAAAGCGTGGGTGGAAAGAATATGGTCAATGGATATGATGGAGCGGCAGCCGGGCTTCACGGTTTTGGTATGGGTGTAGATCTCGGTATCCTGTATGAGTTCAAAAAGGGGGCTCTTGAGGGACTTTCGTTGTCGGCATCGCTGAATGATGTTGGCTTCATTTCATGGAGCAAGGCTGCTCATGCGTCTATAGACCCCGGTGTGCCATATACTTTTGACGGTTTTGACAATGTCGCTGTCAGTGGCGATGAGAACACCCTTGAAGACCAGTGGGACGGCATTGCCGATGATTTGGAGGATTTCTTTACTTTGGAGGATAAGGGTACACGCAGCGTCACTGAAGGAATCGGTGCAAAGCTCAACCTTGGCGTGGAGTATGAAATGCCTTTCTGGCGCAGGATGAGCGTGGGTCTTCTGTATTCCGGTTGTTTTGACGGCATTTACACCCATAATCAGGCAATGCTGGCGCTGAATGTCTCTCCCCTGGACTGCCTGGATTTTGCCTTGAGTGGCCGTGTGGGTACATATGGTGCCGGTGCCGGCGCTATGATGAATATCCATTGCCCGGGTTTCAGTTTCTTTGTCGGCACCGATTGTTTCCTCGGCAAGGTGGGCAAACAGTATATTCCGTTGGAGAATATGAATGCAAGTGTGTCTTTTGGTGTCAATATCGCTCTTGGGAAATCGGAATAAGAATGCCGTCTTAATGGGAAGATGTTTCAGACAGTTTCTATGTTGATTTATAAAAAGAATAAGCGGGACCCCAAGGCCCCGCTTGTTCTTTTGTCGCTGTGGAAAGGATTACTCAGCAGAGTTGTCGACAACCTCAGCCTCAGGCGCATTCTTCATTACAGATGCGATGCCGTTGTCGCGTGCAGCCTCTGTAGAATACATCTCGCTCTGACCGATAACCTGTCCGTTACCAGCCTTGAGTACGAAGTAAGGAGCACCGTTCTTTGCAACCTTGCGCTCGAAACGGCCCTCGTCGGCAGCGTTCTTCTTTACTGACTCGATACCGTTCTTGCATGCAGCCATTGTTGTGTAACCCTCGCTGGCAAGGATCTCCTGGCCGTTAGTTGCTTTAAGACTGAACTGGAACTCACCGTTCTTACGCTTTGTGATAACAAACTTTCCCATAGTTATAAATTTAAATTATAATGTTTTTCGTGGCTAAGGTATGCAAATTTCCATAAAAGTAAAAGAATTTTATGGAAAATGAAGCGGTTGCGTTGAAAATTAAGGGATATGCAGGCTTGACAGGCTATATTGTGGATAAAAAACAAAGGGTACTAAAAAGTGAATTTGGTACCCGGAATTTGGCAACAATCGTTGTAAAACAGCAAAGTAAACTTTGCATTTAACTCGTTTGCAAAACCTTGAACTTTGCTTTTTATTCACCCCGACAAAGACAAAGAGGATGACTTAAAAGTCATCCTCTTTGTGATTCCGAAGCGTTCTTTGTGATTCCGAAGCGATTCGAACGCTTGACCCACGCCTTAGAAGGGCGTTGCTCTATCCAGCTGAGCTACGGAACCGACCTTTAATTGGAATATCAGGCGGAATGCCCCATTTCCGACTGCAAAGATAGTGCGTTTCTTTGTTTGTGCCAAAGATTTTTCGGCTTTTTTCACATCTTACGCCAAAAGATGCCGTTATTTCATGTCGCGGTAAAGCTGTTGTGGCTTTTCTTTTACTCTCTTATATCGTTGATGAGCCTTTTGAGTGAAGGTACGATGATCTCCTTTCGGTGAAGCTCTATGTAACCTTCGTCCTGCAGCTCGTTTAGGGCTTTGGAAATATTCAGACGGGTTTCGCACAGTATTGATGCAAGACGTTCCATCTTTATCTGTACCCGTTTTGTGCCGTTGATGTCGTTGCATCGCATACCTATGAACTGTGCTATTCGTCCCTTGATGCTTGTCGGGGTGTAGTTCCATATTGCGTAGCTCTGCATCTGTGCCCTGCGGCTGATCAGGTTCAGCAGGTTTATTGTGAATATCTGGTATTTTGTGAATTCGCTGAACAGGTATCTTTTGTCAATGACCAGGGTGGTGCAGTTGCCTTTTGCGGTGTAGCTCCGCTTGTAGGTGGTGTCGTGCCCGAACAGCGAGTAGGGTTCCACGGCAAGTGGTGCCTGAATATCTTCGGTGAGCGAGTATGACCCGTCGGGAGCTGTCACGCTTGCCGACACCTCACCCTTTGTGACAATGATGAACTTGTCGCACTCGTCCCCACGGCTGCATATAGTCTCGCCATCGGAGTGGTTGAAGAACTCGATGGTTACCTTGTCAAGTATAGCTGTTATCTCGTCCTTGCTCATACCCTGGAAGTATGGCAGACGTAAAAGATTTTCGTACATTCTGAATTTGCTTTATTCATTTATAACTGATAAAGGCGCCGATTAGTGTGCACTGTTTTGCTTTTTTAATTTTTTTAACCTAATATGAACTTTATGGCAGTTTTTTGCAAATTGGAGTCCGGTGCCAATTCTCGGCTCTTTTTATCCATTGAATTTTATAGATAAATCGCCTTTTTTCTTAAATAAAAATATTTTTTTAAAAAATAATCTATTATATTAGCGCCGGAGAATGGGTAGGGTATATTGTGCTCTTTTCTGGATATTGTTGATATCTATTTTTTAAATTTTATAATATGAAAAAAAGACATTTGTTATCATTCGCTATTGCTCTGTTATCGGCAGGTGCGATGGCACAGAGTTTTCCCTCACACGAGATGTATGTGAAGGACGGTAGGCCCGAGAACATCGTGAGTGCCTTGGATAAGTGGGAACCTGGCAAACCATGGAATGGTGATGCCAGTTACGTTGATGAGAACTTCTGGATCTCCCGTGTTCCTTTGAAGGACCGTTTCCGTCCGGGTGACCATGCTAACGATAATCTTAATGATGAAAACAATAAGAATTTCTGTTGGATGGCTCCTACCGGTGAAATGAGTAAGAAGTGGGGTGCTTTGCCACGTTATAACTTCGATGCTGATAATTTCAACATGTGGCAGTACCTTGATATCCACTCAAACTGGACCAATGGTTTCTGGCGAGTTCCCGGTGCATTCAATGACGTTGCGCACAAGAATGGTGTAAAGACCGGTTGTACTTACTTCATCGATTGGGGTACCGGTGTAAACCAGATGGATGAGCCCGGTAAGACACTCTATGAACTTGCTACTCCGGGTACAAACTCTTATGGTGATCAGTACAAGTACTCCCGCAAACTCATCCAGTTCCTGAAATATTACGGTATTGACGGTCTCTGTTTCAATCCTGAGGGTTATTGGGGCTATACTGTGTACAGCCGTTTCATCCCGTTCCTGGCCGAGTGTCACAAGATTGCGAAGGAACTCAATCATCCTTTCCATGTGGACTGGTATGCATTTGTTACAAATACTGGCCAGTTGAGTGATAATGGCTGTAGGCTTACGACCAATAACAACAATTGGTTCCATCATGCGGGGACAGACCAGCCGGTAACTGATGTGTACTTCCTCAACTACAACTGGACCGAGTCTGGTCTTAAGGAGAGTGTGAATACAGCAAAGAGCCATGGCCGTTCAACATTCGACGTTTATGCTGGCTTTGATATGCAGGGCCGTGGTTATGGAAAGAACGGTAATGCCGGTTGGAGTGCTTTGATGCGTCAGCCTGTCAGCATCGTTGTTTGGGGTGCTCATGACCGCAATCAGCTTTATATCTCTTCTACAGAGGGCGGTCAGAGCGACTATGCTGTGCAGAATGAATACCAGAAGAAACAGGAGATGCTGTTCTCTGGCGGTAACCGTAACGTCCTCAATATGCCTGCTCTGACAGATGCAAACGTAACTTCTTCTTTCAGCGACCTCCAGGATTGGCACGGTTATGCTACAGCTGTTATCGAGCGCTCGACACTCGATGAGCTTCCGTTCGTGACACGTTTCAACCTCGGTAACGGCCGTTTCTTCAACAAGGATGGTGTTACTACATGGAGCCACAAGTGGTACAACTACGGTATGCAGGACTTGCTTCCTACATGGCGCTGGTGGATTGACAACGGTGACGGCAAGACTGTTCCTGCAGATGCAGTCTCTATTGACTTTACATATGATGATGCTTGGTTCGCCGGCTCTTGTTTGAAATTGCACGGTGCCACAAAGCGTTCCGATGTACGTATGTTCGCTACAAAGTGGAATGTGGCTGCTGCTGATGACGAGTTCCGTCTCGTGTTCAAGCCAAAGGCTGCGGCTGCCGGCTTTGAGCTGATGGTTGCCAAGGAGAACGGTGAGAGCAACTTCGTATATGTTCCTGTTACTGGCGACATAAAGGCCGGTGAGTGGAACGAGGTTGTAATCAAGGCTTCTGAGGCCGGTCTTGTTGCCGGTGACGTTATCGGTTGCGTAGGTCTTTCTGTAAAGGATACCGATGCTGCATATGAGGTTCTCTTGGGTGAGTTCGCATTTGTACCTGCCGGTTTCAATGAGCAGCCTGAGACTCCGACAATCACTCATGCCGAGGTTATGAAGCGTTACTACAACCGTGCTGATATCAAGGTTGTGTTCAATATGCCTACTCCTGCAACACGCGCTGCCGAGTACGAGGGTTGCCCTGTTTATAATGAAGAGGTAGGTGCTTGGTACTATGAGATTTATGTAAAACAGGAGGGTCAGGAGACACTTCTTACAACTACAACATCATGGGCTGCATACGTTGTTGACGCTGCTCTTATCCCACGCGTTGAGACATTGCAGATTGGTGTTCGCGCAGTCGGTAAGGACGGACGTACAATGGGTAATATCGTATGGAGTGAGGAGATTGAAGAGCCTTTGACAATGATTGAGACTCTAACGGTTGACAAGGATGTCATTAAGCCTAACGAGGAGTTCACAATCGGTTTCGAGGATCCGAACCATCCTGTTGCCGACATCAAGATTTATAATGCAATGACAAATGAGATGGTAGCAAGCGCTGATGGTGTTCTCACTATGAAAGCATCTCTTCCTGCGGTTGGTAGCTATGATGTTGAGGTGACAACGAATGGTGAGACATTGATGAACCGTTCACTCATTCTTGTTACTCCTGAAGAAACAGGTCGTCTGCCATATATCGGTAGTATCGAGGCTGACAAGACAGAGGTAGATGGTGGCCAGGATGTTGACTTTACAGCCGAGATTGCAGATGGTACAACATTTGCAGGTGCTCCTTGTACAGTGTCACAGTCTCTTTACATGAGCGAGCCTTACCAGTTCACTGTAGATGCCGCTATCATGAGCGAGTATACAAATACTTCATTCGCGCTCTGGTTCAAGGTAGAGAAGTTTGAGCATGCGTCATTGGGTACCCTGCTCATGACAAAGGTTAACCGTAATTGCAACAATGGTTCTTGGACTGATAACGTTTGGGGTGAGATGTGGACAGCTATACGTCCAGCCGGTTATGCAAAGAATAATAATATCGGTCGTGATAATGCTGAAAATGAGTTGTCTCTATCAACTGATGCACCTCGTGCGGGTACACCGAACTATGAGCACAACAATGATGTCGATATCCTTTCTGAAGGTTACAGCCTGATGCCTGGTGTATGGTACCACGTTTGTGCTGTCAAATCGGGTAAGGAGTTGGCGCTTTATCTCAATGGCAAACTTATCGCCAGCGGAACTTCACGCGGTAAGGGTCCGTATAACTGGAACGGTGCAAAATTCTATGTCGGTGGTTCGATGACAAACCTTGCAAGCTTGACAGGTTGGGTTGATGAGGTCCAGATATGGAGCAAGGCGCTTACAGCGGCAGAGGTTCAGGAGGCGATGAGAGGTTATTCTTCAGCACCTGCAAACCTTGAGGGTTATTTTACATTCGAGGAGCAGAAGACCGACAGCGAGGGTTACATCTACTTCCCCAATACCGGTAAGAATTCAGCAGCTGTTCCCGGCGGTTACATGACAACCGGTAAGGAGGAGAATGGTTATACTACAGACTACAAGCAGAACCAGTTGACAACAACTCTTGGTGTACCAATGCTGACAGGAACTTTCCCAATCAAGTATGAGTCTTCTAAGTGGCTGGTTGACGGTGCCCGTCTGAATGCATCTACAGCTACCACAGCTAATGCTACATACACCGGTGCTGCAGGCAAATACCCGGTAACTCTTGTTGCTACAAACTCTTGGGGTTCTGTAACAAAGACAATCTCTGACTACATCGTGATTACTTCTATTGATGACGTGAACGCTGACGGTGGCTACATGGTTTATCCTAAGCCTTTCGAGGGTACAGCAAACGTACTCTTCGCCGAGGATGGTCTCTTTGAAGTAGCTGTGTTCGCGGCTGACGGCAAACTTGTCGCTAACGATGCCTTCGAGGTGCGTGCCGGCGAGCTCCGCGAGGTCTCTATTGCCGATGCAAACAGCGGTGTATATGTTGTCGTTATCCTCAAGGAGGGTAAGGCTATCCGCTCATTCAAGATTGTAAAGTGATCTTTAGCCTATAACTGATTGCGGGGCTGCCTCAAAGGCGGCCCCGCTTCTTGTATATAATTATATAATATGTCCGTGCGGATAGCAACCGTTGATATCCTGTTTTTGTCCTAAAAGGAAAGTCATTACAAAATTTAGCCTACTTATTTTGCTATTGAGCCGAACTTGCATTAACTTCGCGTTGTAATATGGCGCATTGTATATGTGCATTTTGCTATGCAGGAACGTAAAGAAAAATATGATATGTTGGCGGTTGTGGGCCCGACGGCCTGCGGCAAGACTTCGTTGGCGGTGGACCTCGCGCTCTCCATTGATGGAGCCGAGATAATAAGCGCCGACAGCCGTCAGGTGTATCGTGGCATGGATATAGGTACCGGTAAGGATCTTGCGGAGTATACCCGTGGGGATGTTACAGTGCCTTCGCATCTGCTTGATATTGTCGATGCCGGCGAGAAATACAATCTTTTTGAGTTCCAGCACGATTTTCTCAAGGCCTATGAAGATATAAAGGCACGTGGTGCATATCCTGTGATGTGCGGCGGAAGTGGCCTCTATGTGGAGTCCGTGTTGCGTGGTTACCGTCTGCTGCCGGTTCCCGAGAATCCGGACTTGCGTGCAAGGCTCGAGGAGAAAAGCCTTGAGGAACTCACGGCAATCCTTGCCGGGTACAAGAGCCTGCATAACAATACGGATACAGACAGCAAGAAACGTGCAATCCGCGCCATTGAGATTGAGGAGTATTACCTTTCGCGGCCTGTTGAAGAGCGTTCTTTTCCGCAGATAAACGCGCTTGTGGTGGGTGTCTCTGTCGACCGCGAGGTGCGCCGCGAGAGAATAAGCCGCCGTTTGCGTGAACGCCTAAAGGAGGGTATGGTCGACGAGGTCCGTGCCTTGCTTGATAACGGCCTTGATCCGGAACAACTCATATATTATGGTCTGGAATACAAGTATCTGACGCTTTACCTTACAGGGGCAATGGACTATGATGATATGGTGCGTGGACTGGAAATAGCAATACACCAGTTCGCCAAACGTCAGATGACATGGTTCCGTGGAATGGAAAAACGTGGTGTGGATATAAGATGGGTTGATGCTTCGCTTGAGCGCGGGCAGTTGGTTGAACAGATAAAAGGGATGCTGTATGATTGATAATGTGAGCAGGAACAGGCATCGTTGGGGTATAATATATGCACCTAAAGTAGGTGCTCTGCGCCCTATGAAGATGTGGCACGAGATACGCGAATATCTTGCAGAGAAGGGTGTCGAGTATGATTTCATACAATCGGAGAACTTTGATTCCATAGAGCGTCAGGCACGTATGTTTGCCGATAATGGCTATGGGACAATCGTCATTGCCGGTGGTGACGGAGCCTTGCAGGATGCCATCAACGGTGTAATGTCATCCCCGAATCGTGACACGGTGGCTATGGGTATAATCCCATACGGTATTGCCAATGATTATGCCGGCTATTGGGGAATGGCTGTCGATGATTACAAGTCGGCCATTGACAGCATCATGACGCGTCGTCTGCGCAAGGTGGATGTGGGATGTTGTATATACAGTGAGGACGGTGAGGAGAAGAAACGCTATTTCCTGAATGTGCTCAACATTGGTGTGTCTGCATATATTGTGGAACTGGCGAACAAGAAAAGGACATTCTTCGCAAAGGTCGCGTATCGTGTACTGGGCGCTTTTCACCTTCTCTTCCGCAGGCAGAATTTCCGCATGAGGTTCAGGTTGAACTGTCAGACGGTGGACAAAAAGCTCATGATGCTTTTTGTCGGCAATTCGCGCGGCTACGGTATGACTCCGAGCGCTGTACCTTATAACGGATGGCTCGATGTCTCGGCCATCAGGATGCCCAAGTTCCTGGGTGTCCTTGAGGGGTTGCATATGCTCATGCGCCGCAGGATACTCAATTTTAAACTGGTGGAGCCTTTCCGTTCAACTGATATCCTCATTGAGGATGTAGGCGGTGCAGGCATCGGTATCGACGGGCGTCCGTTCAAACCCTCATTTCCGCTTCACGTGGTGGTGGAGCCCGAAACCCTAAATTTGATAATTCCTTCAAAAATAAATAAAAGATTATGACTATCAGAGAATTGACATCTACTGAGAATTTCTTTCTTCTTGCAGGCCCTTGTGTCATCGAGGGTGAGGAGATGGCTATGAGAATAGCAGAGCGTATTGTCGCAATGACAGCCGACAGGAATATCCCTTATGTTTTCAAGGGGTCGTACCGCAAGGCCAACCGCTCGCGTCTCGATTCGTTCACCGGTATCGGTGACGAGAACGCGTTGCGTGTTCTGCGCAGGGTGCGTGAGACATTCAACATCCCTGTCGTTACTGATATCCACTCTGCCGAAGAGGCCGAGATGGCTGCGGAGTATGTCGATATCCTCCAGATTCCGGCGTTCCTCTGCCGTCAGACCGATCTGCTTGTCGCGGCAGCAAAGACCGGCCGAATCGTGAATATCAAGAAAGGACAGTTCCTCTCTCCCGAGGCAATGAAGTTCGCTGCAGAGAAGGTCGTGTCCGAGGGTGGTGCGGGCAATGTCATGCTTACTGAACGCGGTACCACATTCGGATATCAGGATCTTGTGGTCGACTTCCGTGGTATTCCGCAGATGCGTACATTCGGCTATCCTGTGGTTATGGATATAACGCACTCGTTGCAGCAGCCAAACCAGACTGCCGGTGTCACCGGCGGTATGCCGCAGATGATTGAGACCATTGCCAAGGCTGCCATTGCTGTGGGTGCCGACGGACTCTTCATCGAGACTCACGAGAATCCGGAAGTCGCAAAGAGTGACGGTGCCAACATGCTGCGTCTTGACCTTCTCGAGGGGCTGCTCGACCGTTTGCTCAAGGTAAGGGCTGCGGTAAGATAAATGCATTGATGAATAAATTCTGTTCATCACAATTGTTTTTTGACATACAGACAACAGAGGCGGCCGAAATTGAATTTTAGTCGCCTTTGTTGGCCTGATTGCAATGAGGTTCTTTTTGCTTTACATACTTGCATCGTTGCTTCCGCTCTCCTTGCCGGCTGCGGAACGTGACTCTGTTGCCACCGCGCTTGTCGAGCGTCTCTCTCACAACGTGGCGGTAGATGATGTGAGTGGTGTCGAAGGTGTCGTTTATATCAGGCAAAAGGTGGAGGTGGAGAAGAAGAATCTCTTTGTCAACCACTTCCCCGACATGACCCGCTTCGACAAGGATGAGAACAGCTACCTTTCGGAGTATCTCTATAACTTCAGTTCACTTTACGGTAAGTTGCCCGAGATGCAGCTTCTCTCTTTGCAAACGACCCATAGACGTGGAAAAGGTGAGATGGATAGGGTGCTCTCCTTTATGACCCCGATGTTTTACGGCGAGAGACTTTTCAACGGCGAATACCTCTCACCGTTCTACTCTGCTAACATCAAATATTACGATTATGCTTTCAGCAAGTCACATGTTGCCCCGGGAGAGACTCTTGTTGAATTCGTTTCGCGTTACGACAATATACAGCTTTTCAGCAAAGGAAGCATTCTTGTGAGTGATGCCTATGAGCTCCCGTTGCGTTTGGTTCTGGAGGGGTGGGACGAGCAGTGTCGCTTTGTGGTAACACTTTTTATGGGGCAGAGTTCGGGTCATAGGTGTCTGGTGGATTCCATTGACCTTTCCATCAATTATGATTTCCTTGGTAACAGGATGGATATAATGGCCAATGGCGTATTCAGCTGTACTAATGTGGTTCGGCATAGTGATGCGAAAACCCCACGTGACAGGTACGATATAACAGCAAGGCATATTGGGACGGCCCATCTGTGTGCCATGAAAGATGTGCATATGGAGAGTCTTCGTTTGCGTCCTCTGTGTGTGTCCGACTCGCTTTTCTATGCCTCGAAAGCAGCTTCACGCAAGAGTGATTCCACAGACTATTCTCTTGCTGTCGTCGACGATGAGTTCCGTATAAGGCGCCTGTTGTGGAGGGTGGGTGATGAGGCTTTCAGCAGCCACACCGTAGCATGGGGTGAGAGCGACCTGCGCTTCTCTCCGCTTGTGAATCCTTCGTGCCTCTCTTACAGCTCGAGCCGCGGTTTGGCCTACAGGTTTTCTCTCAATTTCAGACTCCGCATGCGTGCCGGGCAGGTTTTTACAGTAAGGCCTATGGTGGGCTACAGCTTCAAACATAAGGAGTTCTATTGGGGTGTGCGCAGTGTACTCCCGTTCGCGCCTATGCGCCGCGGACGGCTTTCGTTGAATGTGGGGCGCGGAAGCAGTGTCTATAGCAGCGCGTTCCTTGACCTTATAAAGGATAGCCCGCTCGATTCATTGCGTTTCGATAAACTGCCGTTGCTCTATTATCGCGATTTTCATTTGAAACTCGATGCCTCCATTGAACCTGCAAATGGCCTTGAGGTGATGTTGGGCGCGAATTTCTACGAACGCTCCCTTTATGGCGATGCTGTGGGCGATGCCGCAGGTGCCGATGCTCCAAAGCGTCGCTACCGTCAGTTTGCACCCCATGCGCGCATCACTTGGCAACCCGGTATGTTCTATTATATATCCAACGGGCGCAAGGTTAATGTGGGTTCGTTGGCTCCCCGCTTCTCGCTTGACGTGGAGCAGGGTGTCAGCGGTCTTTTCGGCTCTCATGGTGTGTATACCCGCGCCGAGCTTGATGTGCAGCACAAGTATCATCTTTCACCGGGCGCTTCGCTCTATCTGCGTGCCGGTACCGGCGGTTACTTCCATACAAAGGATATCTTCTTTGTCGATTATGCCTTCCTCAAGGATAACCTCCTTGCGCTTGATAAGGAGGATGAGATAAGCGGTGTTTTCCAGCTGCTCGACAGGGAGTGGTACAATGCGGCTAAAAAGTATGTCCGCCTGAATGCCAGCTATGAGTCTCCGCTGCTCTTGCTGCAACGTATTGCACCGCGTGTCAGTTTCATAAAAAATGAGACTCTTTATGCCGGCATGCTTTTCATTTCGCATCTTTGTCCCTATTGGGAGTGCGGTTATGGCGTTGAGACCCCGTATATCAATGTTGGCCTTTTTGCAGGCTTCGAGAAGGTTTCTTTCCATAAAATCGGCTTCAAAGTGACCATTTCGCTCTTCAATGAGTGATTTTTCCGTCGTTTTTCATTAATTTTTAAAAAATTACCCCTTGTTGCTTGTTGCTGATTTTAATATTTGTTATATTTGGGGGGTTATAGAACTTTATTTTTTAATACATAAATTCGTACGAGATGAGTTATTTGCGATTCGAAAAAACGCTGATGACGAACTTGGAAGAGTCGTTGCAAAAGGAGATTCTGAGAACTAACCGCTCGGGTGCTTACCACTGCTCTACAATTGTAGACTGTAACACACGTAAGTATCATGGTCTGTTGGTTGTCCCCATCCCCGAACTCGATGACGAGAACCACGTGTTGCTGTCGTCGCTCGATGAGACTGTAGTGTTGCACGGTGCGGAGTTCAACTTGGGTCTGCACAAGTATAATGGTGACAACTTCAGCCCTCGAGGCAACAAGTACATTCGCGAGTTTGTCTGGGAGCGCGTGCCGACCACAATCTACAATGTGGGTGGCGTTTGGCTTAAGAAAGAGAAAGCCTTTGTACATCACGAGAACAGAATCCTTATTCGTTACACCCTCTTGAAGGCGAACACGGCAGTTACTTTGCGTCTGCGTCCGTTCTGTGCATTCCGCAGCGTGCGTGAGTACACACACGAGAACAATATCGCCGATCGCAGCTACAAGGAGGTTGAGAACGGTATCAGCATGCGCATGTATGCCGACTACCCCGACCTTTACATGCAGCTCAACAAGAAAAACGAGTTCGTTTACCGTCCCGACTGGTACCGTGGCATAGAGTATGTCAAGGAGCTTGAACGCGGTTACGATTTCAACGAGGACTTGTACGTTCCCGGTTATTTCGAGGTAAAGATGAAGGCGGGCGAGAGCATTGTCTTCTCGGGTGGTGTTTCACCTATCACCTCACGCACAATGAAGGCTGCCTTTGAACATGAGGAGGAGATCCGCTTCTTGCGTGATGACTTCATGAACTGTATGAAGTGTGCCGGTAACCAGTTCTTCAACGTGCAGGGCAAGCACACGTACATCCTTGCCGGTTATCCCTGGTTCAAGTGCCGTGCACGTGACCTGTTCGTTTCATTGCCTGGTCTTACACTCTCACAGGGTAATGTCGAGGAGTATGAGCGCGTGATGAAGACTGCACGCATTGCCATCGATGACTTCATCAATGACAAGGAGAGCGAGTGCAAGATTTATGAGATGGAGCATCCCGATGTCCTCCTGTGGGCTATATGGGCAATCCAGCAGTATGCCAAGGAGTGCAGTATCGAGGCTTGCCGCGACCAGTATGCCGACCTGCTGATGCGTATATATGATTTCATACGCAACAACAGACACAGCAATCTGCGTGTCGCACCTAACGGCTTGCTCGCTACTTATGGACGCGACAAGGCGGTTACATGGATGAACTCTACAGCCAACGGTCGTCCGGTTGTTCCACGTACAGGTTATGTGGTCGAAATCAATGCATTGTGGTACAACGCCCTCAAGTTCATTGAGGAGATGGCTGTGCTCACAAACAACGAGGATGTGAAGAACTCGCTCCAGCGCCTTATCCCTCTTGCAGGCAAGGCATTCACCGAGGTGTTCCTCAACGAGCACGGTTATCTGTACGACTATGTGGACGGTGACTATGTTGACTGGAGCGTACGTCCCAACATGATTTTCGCTGTTGCCCTCGACTACTCTCCGCTTGACTCGAAGCAGAAGAAGAAAGTTCTTGACACAGTGACCAAGGAGTTGCTGACTCCACGCGGTTTGCGTTCACTCTCTCCAAAGAGCGTGGGCTACAACCCCAACTATGTAGGTCCACAGATACAGCGCGACTATGCATATCATCAGGGAACAGCTTGGCCTTGGTTGGGTGGCTTCTATTACGAGGCATACCTCAAGATCTACAAGATGAGCGGCGTATCGTTCGTTCAGCGCCAGATGATTGGCTATGAGGATGAGATTGTACAGCACTGTGTGGGTTCAATCCCCGAGGTGTTCGACGGTAACCCGCCATTCAAGGGACGCGGTGCAGTGGCATTCGCAATGAACGTGGCGGCTATCCTCAGGACAAGCCAGATACTAAAACAGTACGAATCTAAAATGGAGGGATAAGATATGAAAGTATTAATGTTCGGTTGGGAGTTTCCTCCTCATATTTCAGGAGGACTCGGCACTGCAAGTTACGGACTTACTAAAGGCTTCGTTCAGCAGGGCGATGTGGAGATTAAGTTTTGTATCCCCAAACCATACGGCGACGAGGATAACAGCTTCCTTAGAATAGTTGCTATGAACTCTGTGCCCATCGTGTGGAAAGACGTCAACCATGACTATGTAAACTCACGCATCGGCAACGTGATGACTCCCGAGGAGTACTACCGTTACAGAGAGCACATCTACAGCGACTTCAGCTACATGAATACCAACGACCTGGGTTGTATGGAGTTCGCAGGAGGTTATCCCGACAATCTTCACGATGAGATCAACAACTACTCGATTATAGCAGGCGTCGTGGCACGTACCGAGGAGTTCGACATCATCCACTCTCACGACTGGTTGACATACCCCGCAGGTATCCACGCAAAGCAGGTGTCGGGCAAGAAGCTCGTTATCCACGTGCATGCTACCGACTTCGACCGTAGCCGCGGTAACGTCAACCCTACTGTCTATGCAATCGAGAAGAACGGTATGGATCACGCCGACCACATCTTCTGTGTGAGCGAGCTGACACGCCAGACCGTCATCCACAAGTACCACCAGAATCCTGAAAAGGTTTCTACACTGCACAATGCGGTTACTCCGCTGTCACAGGATATCCTTGACATCGTTCCCAAGAAGATACCGGGCGAGAAAGTCGTTACTTTCCTTGGCCGTATCACAATGCAGAAGGGTCCCGAGTACTTCGTTGAGGCTGCAGCGCAGGTTCTCAAGAAGACAAAGAATATCCGTTTCTGTATGGCTGGTAGCGGTGACATGATGAACGACATGATACGTCTTGTTGCACAGCGCGGTATCTCCGACCGCTTCCACTTCCCGGGCTTCATGCGTGGCCGTCAGGTTTACGAGTGCCTCAAGGCAAGTGATGTGTACATCATGCCTTCGGTAAGTGAGCCGTTCGGTATCTCTCCGCTTGAGGCTATGCAGTGCGACGTGCCTTCAATCATCTCAAAGCAGTCAGGTTGTGCCGAGATTCTCGACAAGTGTATCAAGACCGACTATTGGGATATCAGCGCAATGGCCGATGCTATCTACTCAATCTGTAACAACGAGGCTCTCTATGAATACCTCAAGGTTGAGGGCCGCAAGGAGGTTGACAGTATAACATGGGAGGATGTTGCATTGAGACTGCGTAAAATGTATGAAAAAGTATTGGGTTGGTAATAATTAAAATAAAGAAATAATATGAAAACAATTTGTTTCTATTTCGAGTTGCATCAGATCAGACAGTTGAAGCGCTATCGTTTCTTCGATATCGGTAGTGACCACTACTACTATGATGACTATGCAAACGAGAGTATGACTATCGAACTTGCCGAGAAGTCATATGTCCCTGCTCTCCAGACTATGCTTGAGATGATCAAGGAGAGCAACGGTGCATTCAAGGTGGCATTTTCAGTATCAGGCGTAGGCCTCGAGATGCTTGAGCTCTATGCTCCACAGGTAATCGAGTTGCTCCACGAGATCAACAAGACAGGCAGTTGCGAGTTCCTCTGCGAGCCTTATTCACACGGTCTCTCTTCATTGGCATCAAAAGAGGTGTTCATGGAGGAGGTTATGCGTCAGAACCGCAAGATCAAGGAGCTCTTCGGCAAAAAACCGAAGGTGTTGCGCAACTCAGGTCTCATCTATTCAGACGAGATTGGTGAGATGGCATCACAGATGGGCTTCAAGGGTATGCTTTCAGAGGGTGCAAAGCACATTCTCGCATGGAAGAGCCCTCACTTCGTATACAACTGCGCACTTGCTTCTAACCTGAAGCTGTTGCTCCGTGACTACAAGCTGTCAGACGATATTTCACTCCGTTTCTCTAACCCTGAGTGGAGCGAGTATCCTCTCTTTGCCGAGACATACATCGATTGGATTTCACAGTTCCCCGAGGAGGAGAATGTCATCAACATCTTCATGAACCTCTCGGCTATCGGTATGGCACAGCCTCTGTCATCACACATCCTTGACTTCCTTAAGGCTCTTCCTGCCTGTGCAGCTGCCAAGGGTATGATTTTCGCTACTCCATCAGAGGTTATCGACAACCACAAGTCAGTAGGTCCACTTGAGGTACCTTATCCACTCTCTTGGATGGACGAGGAGCGCGACGCAAGTTCATGGTTGGGTAACACCTTGCAGCGTGAGGCTTTCAACAAGCTCTACAGCGTTGCTGACCGTATCATGCTCACCGATGATAAGAAGCTCAAGCAGGATTTCGACTACCTGCAGGCTGCCGAGAACCTCCGCTTTATGACAACAAAGCAGAACGGTATCATCACTGAGCGTTGCATCTACGAGTCTCCATACGACGCATTCACCAACTATATGAACATCCTGGGTGACTTCCTCGCACGTGTACGTGCTCAGTATCCTGATATGGATAATGAGGAGCTCGGTGCTTTGCAGCAGGTGATTGACAACCAGGAGGTTGAGATCGTACAGCTGGAGGCTGAGGTTGAGCAGCTCAAGACTAAGCTCGCGACAAAGGAGAAGAAGGCTGCCAAGAAGGCTGTCGAGGAGGCTCCTGTTGCTGAGGAGAAGCCAAAGAGAAAGTGCGTTCGCAAGCCAAAGGCTGAGTAATAAGCACACTCGATAATGAAAACAGCAGTGACCGCAAGGTTGCTGCTGTTTTTTTGTGGGTGGGAATAACGTTTAACGATGAACGATTAACGATGTTTGTGGGAATTTCCGGTTTTTCTGTTTGAAAAGGCACTTTGTCGATGACTGTAATGAGGAGAGAGCTCTCGTCGCTGCATTCTGTCGGGATGGTAATCCGGTGATTTTGCGTACTTGTCATGCTGGAGCAAAGCGAAGCATCTCAAAAACGCGGAATTTGTTATATCGGACTTACGTTAATATGGGTGGTGCAAAACATCTTAAAGTGCTCCCTTAATAATCTCCTCCACCGCAAGCGGTCCCCCTCCTCTTACTAAAGCAAGAGGAGGACTATGAGTATGTATTTAATATTTTAAAAATAAAGGACTTGAGTCCTCCTCTGTTCATAGAGGAGGTGGCACAAGCGAAGTGCAGTGACGGAGGAGTCTTTCAAGAAACCCTCCCAAAAGGGTTAGTAGATAAAGCAAACAATCATCAATCTCCTCCACCGCAAGCGGTCCCCCTCCTCTTACAAAAGCAAGAGGAGGACTATGAGCATGTATTTAATATTTTAAAAATAAAAGACTTGAGTCCTCCTCTGTTCATAGAGGAGGTGGCACAAGCGAAGCGCCGTGACGGAGGAGTCTTTCAAGAAACCCTCCCCAAAGGGTTAGTAGATAGAGCAAACAATCATCAATCTCCTCCGCCGCAAGCGGTCCCCCTCCTCTTACTAAAGCAAGAGGAGGACTATGAGCATGTATTTAATATTTTAAAAATAAAAGAGTTGAGTCCTCCTCTGTTCATAGAGGAGGTGGCACAAGCGAAGCGCAGTGACGGAGGAGTCTTTCAAGAAGCCCTCCCAAAAGGGTTAGTAGATAAAGCAAACAATTATCAATCTCCTCCACCGCAAGCGGTCCCAATCCTCTATTATTAAACGTGAGTTCGAAATAAGAATTTATACTAAAATTTAGCGTATTTTGTCATTCTATATTTGCACAGTCATTGACTCGTTTTGCTTTTCGCAACCCAAAC
>CALCYA010000100.1 GCA_937906165.1 uncultured Bacteroidales bacterium
TTAATGTTTTGTCTGTGTTAAAAAGATATTCCCCCTATAGTTTGCAGGTGAACCTCTGTTTGTCCTCTTTCATGTATAATAAACAACTCTCCCCGACTGTTCAAAGATGACAGTCGGGGAGCGCTGTTTGTACGTATTAATTGAAATTATGTATTCAGTCCTTGCGCCTTGAGTATGTGACGAATCTGTAGCTGTGGCTGTGCTTCTCGTCCGCAGGATGTGACTCCTCTTCGATGACCTCCCACTCACGTCTGTTGAATTCGGGAAAGAAGGCGTCTGCGTTGGCCGGCGTGTCCATGACCTCTGTCAAGCAAAGATAGTCTGCCAATGGCATTGCAGCGCGGTAGAGTGTCTCTCCGCCGATGATGTAGACAATGTCCTCGTTGTTGCAGTTGGCCAAGGCCTCTTCGAGCGAACTGAAAGTCTCTGTGCCGGGGAATGAGCTCTCCTTGCGGGAGAGGACAATGTTCCTGCGGTTGGGCAAGGCGCCTTTGGGCAACGAACGGAATGTGTTGCTGCCCATGATGATTGTATGTCCTGTCGTCAACTCTTTAAAGCGCTTCAGGTCGTTCGGGAGCCAGTAGATGAGCTTGTTCCCGAACCCGATGGCGTTGTTCTCGGCTATTGCCGCAATTAGTGCTATCTTTTGCATAATCTGTATTTATACGGCTACGACGCCCTTGATGTGCGGGTGTGCGTCGTAGTCCTCAAGTGAGAAGTCTTCGAATTTGAATGAGAATATGTCCTTGACATCGGGGTTTATGACCATTCTTGGCAACTTCTTCGGTTCGCGTGTAAGCTGCAGTTTTGCCTGCTCAAGGTGGTTCACATAAAGATGTGCGTCGCCCAATGTGTGGATGAATTCGCCGGCCTTGAGGCCAGTCACTTGTGCCATCATCTGCAGGAGCAGTGCGTATGATGCTATGTTGAAAGGTACGCCAAGGAAACAGTCTGCACTGCGCTGGTAGAGCTGGAGACTCAACTTGCCGTCTGCAACATAGAACTGGAACATGGCGTGGCAAGGTGGCAGGTTCATGTTTTTTATGTCGGCAACATTCCATGCGTTGACAATGATGCGGCGTGAGTCGGGGTTGTTCTTTATGGTTTCTACAACTTCCTTTATCTGGTCGATATGCTCTCCGTCATATCCGGGCCATGAACGCCACTGGTAACCGTAGATGTGTCCCAGGTCGCCGTTCTCGTCTGCCCATTCGTTCCATATCCTTACGCCGTTCTCCTGAAGGTACTTTACATTGGTGTCTCCGTTGAGGAACCACAACAGCTCGTGGATTATTGATTTGAGGTGCAGCTTCTTTGTTGTCAGGCAGGGAAAACCGTCTTCAAGGTTAAAACGCATCTGATGGCCAAAGACGCTTATGGTGCCTGTGCCTGTCCTGTCATCTTTTCTTGTACCCTCTGTGAGGATTCTGTCGAGCAAATCCAGATATTGTTTCATTGTGATATTTGTTTCTTGATTCTTTTGTTTTTGCGAAGATACAATATTTATGGCGAAAAGTGAAATATAGGGCTGTATAAAATCCAGTTTCTTTTAAGGTTAAAATTATTTATAAATTTAATATTATACAAGAATGCGCCATGTTGTTGTATATTTTTCTTATCTTTGCAGTAAACTGCGAAAACAGACTGCACTCGCTGTGAAATTATAAACAAGTTTATATTTCGCTCGTTTGTAACTGTCATTGCAGTAGACTGCGAAAACAGACTGCACTCGCCGTGAAATTATAAACAAGTTCATATTTCGCTCGTTTGTAACTGTCATTGCAGTAAACTGCGAAAACAGACTGTGCAGGAGTTTCTCTGTGTGCGGTAGGGGGTATGGAACTTAACGATAAGTTTGTAGAGAGGACGCGGGTGCTCTTCGGTGAGGAGAGATACGGACGCTTTGTGCAGGCACTTGAAAAAGAGCCTGTTGTCAGTGTACGTGTCAACGAGAGAAAGATGGTGCCTGACTCTTCTCTTAACGTGGTCCCCTGGGCCGGGTCAGGACGTTATCTTGAGTCTCGTCCGGTCTTTACGGCCGATCCTCTTTTCCATGCGGGATGCTACTATGTGCAGGAGGCGTCGTCAATGTTTGTCGAGCAGGTTGTAAGGCAATATGTCGACACTCCGGTCCGCGCTTTGGATCTCTGTGCCGCTCCCGGTGGTAAATCGACGCATCTGTTGTCGTTGCTTCCGCAGGGCAGCATGCTGGTGTCGAATGAGCCTATGCCGTTGCGTGCGCAGGTGCTTGCCGAGAATGTGACGAAATGGGGCAACGCCTCGTCGGTGGTTACAAAGAATGAACCGGCCGACTTTGCTCCGTTCCGCAACTTCTTTGACTTTGTGCTGGTGGATGCGCCATGCTCGGGTGAAGGGATGTTCCGCAAGGATTCCTTCGCTGTTGAGCAGTGGAGTGTCTCCAATGTTGAGCAGTGCGCTAAGAGGCAACGTGATATTGTCTCAGATATTTGGGGCGCTTTGCGCCCTGGAGGCCTGATGGTCTACAGTACCTGTACTTTCAACCGTGAGGAGAATGAGGATTGCGTGGAGTGGATTGCAAGTGAACTTGGTGCTGAAATCCTTGAAGTGAAGGTCCCAAGTGAGTGGAACATAACAGGCTCCCTCACCACCGAGGGGCTTCCGGTATACCGTTTTATTCCAGGGTTTACATCGGGCGAAGGGCTTTTCATGGCGGTGTTGCGAAAGGATGGCTCTTCGGTAGCGGTACAACCTAAGTTGCCACGTTTCCAGCAGGCTTCGGCAAAGATAAGGAGCGAGGTCGCAAGGTGGATAATAGAGCCGGAAAGGTTTGATTTTGTAATGCAGGGTGATACGGTTGTCGCAATGCCTGAAGAGCATACGGCTGCAATGCTTGCCTTGCAGCAGAGACTGAGAGTGTTGCATGCGGCTTTGCCTCTTGCTGAAGTGAAGAATAGCAAACTGTTGCCGTTGCACGCATTGGCAATGAGCACAGAACTGGATGTTTCGGCATTCAATACTGTGGAACTTGAACGTGAGAAGGCGCTTGCCTATCTGCACCGCGAAGCGTTGCTTTTTGCTGATGCACCAAAAGGTTACCTTCTGTTGACATATAAGGGAACGCCTGTCGGTTTTGTAAAGAATATCGGGAATAGGGCTAATAACCTGTATCCGTCAGAATGGAGAATACGCAAGAATCCGTTGGAATTATAGATAAATTTATATAGAAATGAAGAAACTGTTTTTATCGTTGATGATGCTGGTATCGGTCCTTCAGGCCACAGCACAGTTCGGTGGTTTTGACCCCGTGTCTATGGAAGAGGTTGTGACCATTAAGGGTAATGAGGGTACAATCGAGTTTGAAGCCTACATTGACAATGGCTATCACCTTTATTCTACAAATGTGCCTAAGGGTGGCCCGATGCCTTTGAGTGTGAAGTATCTCAAGGTAGAGGGCGCCGAGATTGTAGGTGACCTTGTTGCCGGTGAAGGCGCAAAGACCGAGTATGACTCTACATTCGAGATGGATGTTACATTCTATGACGAGTCGGCTCTATTCACACAGAAATTTAAACTTACAGGTGGTGATTACCGCATTGAGGGTGTTGTCAGCTATCAGTCTTGTGGCGAAGGTCAGTGCTATGTAGGCCGTTATGACTTTGAGATTACAGGAACAAGTGAAGTGCCACTGCAGAAATTGCAGACAACTGAGGTTAAGGTTGAGGCTCCTGCAGCCCCCAAGGTGACAGCTCCAGTAGTGGAGAAACCACAGGAGGTCAAGGCTGATGAGAAGGCCAATAACGAGGAACCGAAAACTGAAAATAATGCCGCTGCTGAAGAGGTGGAAACTGCTGATGATGCTGACCCTCTTCCAGCGGAAGAAACTACTGTAGCAGAGTCGGAAACTGTTGAAGCTGCTGCGCTTGATAAGGACTCAAAGGAGTACCATTGGAGAAGCGTGATCAGTGAACTTAACGAGCTCGGAACCGAGAGCAGTTCGTCTTTGTGGCTCATATTCATCCTTGGTTTCGGTGCCGGTCTTGTTGCTCTGCTCACACCTTGTGTATGGCCAATCATCCCAATGACAGTGAGCTTCTTCCTGAAGCGCTCAAAAGACCGTGCAAAGGCAATACGCGAGGCTGTCATCTATGGTGCATCAATCGTGGTTATCTATCTGCTTCTTGGAATCTGCGTGACACTTATCTTCGGCGCAGGAGCATTGAATGCCCTCTCTACAAGCGCGGTGTTCAACATCTTCTTCTTCCTGATGCTTGTCGCTTTCGGTGCATCGTTCCTCGGTGGTTTTGAGTTGACATTGCCTTCATCATGGACAAACAAGGTTGACGAGAAGGCCGGTAGCACAACAGGTCTCTTGAGCATATTCCTTATGGCCTTTACACTTGTACTTGTGTCATTCTCATGTACAGGTCCTATCATCGGCTTCATGCTCGTTTCTGTTGCCGATTCCGGCGAAATCCTTGCTCCTTCTATCGGTATGCTCGGTTTCGCACTCGCTTTGGCATTGCCTTTCACTCTCTTTGCATTGTTCCCGTCTCTCCTGAAGCAGACACCACGTTCAGGTAGCTGGATGAATACAATCAAGGTTGTCCTCGGTTTCGTCGAGTTGGCATTCTCGCTCAAGTTCCTCTCTGTTGCAGACCTTGCATACGGTTGGGGTATACTTGACCGTGAGACATTCCTCGCTTTGTGGATTGCATTGTTCATGATTTTGGGTCTCTATCTGCTCAATATCATCCGCTTCCCGCACGACGATGAGAGCGACGGAAAGACCTCTGTTCCCGGCTTCTTCGCAGGACTTGTTACAATAGCGTTCGCAATATACATGATTCCTGGTCTTTGGGGTGCACCTTGTAAGGCTATCAGTGCATTCGCACCGCCAATGAAGACTCAGGACTTCAGCCTGTATGACAATGAGTTCCACCCACATACAGATGATTTCGACACGGCATTGCAGATGAGTGCAGCATCGGGCAAGCCAATCATGATTGACTTTACAGGCCACGGCTGTGTGAACTGCCGCGAGATGGAGGCTGCTGTGTGGAGCGACGACCGTGTAATCGAGACTATGCGCGAAGATTATATTGTTGCATCACTCTATGTGGATGACAAGACAGAACTTGAGCGTCCGTTCCAGGTAGAGGGTGAGAACGGCAAGAAGATATGGATTACAACTGTAGGTGAAAAGTGGACCTATCTGCAGAACTTCAAGTTCGGCGGTAGCGCACAGCCGTTCTATGTGATTGTGGACGGTCACGGCGATCCTCTTGCTTCTCCTTACAGCTACAATCCTGACGTAGATGCTTATATACGTTTCCTTGAGGGCGGTCTTGACAGCTACGAAGAGAGAAATTCAAAAGAGTAATGATGAACCAACCCGGCAGGCATAAGCCTGTCGGGCTTACATATAAAATGAGTTGGGTATGAATCTGACACCATTCATGAAACCCGTGTTTAACCACAGGGTTAAAAAAATTGCAAAGTATGCCACAGATGCCGAGAGTATACAGCGTTCTGTGTTGCAGCGTCTTGTAAACAGCGCCGCAGGTACAGAGTGGGGTATAAGGCACCGGTATGCCGATATAAAGAACTACGAGGCGTTTGCAAAGTCGGTTGGAGTGCAGGATTATGAGACCCTGAAAGGCTACATAGACCGAATGCGTCAGGGCGAGAAGGATGTGCTTTGGAAAGGACGTTGCCAGTGGTATGCAAAGTCTTCAGGTACAACCAATGACAAGAGCAAGTTCATTCCCGTTACACCGCAAGGATTGCAGAATGCCCACTATAAGGGCGGTTTCGATGTGGTGGCGCAGTTTGTCGCAAATAACCCCTCAAGCCGTATCTTCGCGGGTAAGGGACTTATCCTTGGCGGTAGCCATGCTCCAAATTACAATCTGCCCGGTAGCCTTGTGGGCGACCTCAGTGCAATCCTTATCGAGAACTGCAGCCCATTCGTGAATATGATGCGTGTACCCGGCAAGGATATCGCCCTGTTGAGTGATTTCGAGGAGAAGATGGACCGCATAGCACGTGCTACAAGCAATGTGAATGTGACAAACCTCTCGGGTGTCCCTTCATGGATGATGGCTGTGCTCAAGCATATGCTTGATATTACAGGCAAGAAAGGTGTCGAGGAGTTGTGGCCCAATCTTGAGGTCTTCTTCCACGGCGGAGTGGCGTTTACCCCTTACCGCGAGCAGTACAAGCAGATAATCCGTAAGGATGACATGAAGTACATGGAGACATACAATGCCAGCGAGGGATTCTTCGGAATACAGAATGACCCAACCGACCCTGCAATGCTGCTCATGATTGACTATGACATCTTCTATGAGTTCATACCTTTTGATGAGTTTGACTCGCCTAATCCGCGTGTACTTCCTCTTTGGGAGGTTGAGGTCGGCAAGAATTATGCGATGCTCATCTCAACATCGTGCGGCCTGTGGCGTTATATGATAGGTGATACCGTGCGCTTTACAAGCAAGGACCCATACAAGATTGTGATTTCGGGTCGTACAAAGCACTTTATCAATGCTTTCGGTGAGGAACTTGTGGTGGACAATGCCGAAAAGGGTCTGCAGAAGGCCTGTGAGGAGACCGGCGCAATGGTCCTTGAGTATACCGCTGCTCCTGTGTTCATGGACAGCAATGCGCATTGTCGTCACCAGTGGCTCATAGAGTTCGCCAAGGAACCGGCGTCAATAGAGAAGTTTGCCGAGATTCTTGACCTCTCCTTGCAGCAGATAAACTCCGACTATGAGGCAAAGCGCTACAAGAACAAGACAATGCAGCAGCTTGAGATTGTCGTTGCCCGTAAAGGCCTTTTCAGTGACTGGCTCAAGAGTAAGGGAAAGTTGGGTGGCCAGCATAAGGTCCCACGCCTCAGCAACAGTAGACAGTATATTGAGGAACTGATGAATATGAACAGATAAGAATGAGAATAAAGGATATTTTCTTATATGCACTTCTCCTTGTGTTGCCGGTGGCTTGTGCAAGCATCGGCAGCCCTGATGGCGGCCCTTATGACGAGGAACCGCCTGTGCTCGTGAAATCCACTCCGGGCATCAATGCAACAGGCGTTGACAAGGGAAAAGTCGAGATTGTCTTCGACGAGAATATAAGATTGCAGAATGCCTTTGAAAAGGTGGTGGTCTCACCTCCGCAGATGCAGATGCCCGAGATACGTTACAATGGCAAGAAAGTGACTGTGGAACTTTTCGATTCACTGGTACCGAACACTACCTATTCAATTGATTTCGGTGATGCCATCGTGGATAACAATGAAGGTAACCCATATGAGAATTTTGCTTATGTCTTCTCTACCGGTGATGTTGTTGACACTCTTGCGGTGTCAGGTACAGTGCTGAATGCCGAGGACCTTGAACCTATAAAAGGCATTGTCGTGGGTTTGCATTCCTGTCTCGAGGACACGGCCTTTACAAATAGGCCCTTTGAGCGTGTGTCACGTACCGATTCGCGCGGCCACTTTGCTATCAAAGGTATCGCACCGGGTAAATACAGGATATATGCACTTGCCGATGCCAACCAGAACTACCTGTTCGATCAGAAGAGCGAGAAGGTGGCTTTTATGGATACCTATGTCTCTCCTTTTGCGACTGAGGCAATCCGTCAGGATACAGTGTGGCGTGACAGCCTTACTATAGATACTATTATGGACGTGAAGTATACACGCTTCCAACCCGATGACATTGTCCTGCGTGCCTTTGCCGAGGAGATGAATGTGCAGTATCTTGTGAAAAGTCCCCGTGCCGAGCATCATAAATTCATACTTTATTTTGCCGGGCCTAACGAGGAGCTGCCTGTCGTTGAAGGTATTGGCTTTGATTTCAGTGGCAATTACTTGCTTGAGTCCTCGGAAAAGATGGATACTTTGACCTATTGGCTCAAGGACTCAATGCTATATAGGAACGACACGCTCAAACTCTCTGTGGAATATAAGGTCCCTGATTCATTAGGAATTATGGTTGACCGGATTGATACCCTTAGCCTTGTTCCCAAGAAGAAGTGGGCAAAGGTTGTTGAACAGCAGCAAAAGATATTTGAGGAGGAGAAAAAGAAATTCCTGCGTCAGGAGAGCCGCAAAGAGGGGTATGACAAGGATAATCCTCCACTGTTTATCCCCAAAACAAAGGTTCTGCCGGTAAAATTTTCTGGAAACAGCACCATGGATGTGAACGGTGACTGCCGATTTGTCTTTGAGGAGCCTCTTGAGTGCGCCGACAGTTCGGCTTTACACGTTTTCCACATGGTCGACTCCACTTTGGTTCCTATGGAGTTCGTGTTCCGCCGCAGTGACAGGAGTATTAACGAATATGAACTTTTTGCTGAATGGCGCCCTGGTCAGAAATATAAGCTGGAGGTGGATTCTGCTGCTTTCAAGGGTATATATGGTGGAGTGTCCGAAAGCCTTACGCGTGATATGCAGTTCCGTACGCTTGAGGAGTATGCAGTGCTTTATCTTAATATCCCGGGTGTTGGAAACAATGCCATCGTGCAGCTCCTTTCTTCGGATAAGATTGTGATGCAGGAACGTACTAAGGATAACCGATGTGCTTTCTATTTCATAAAGCCAGGCAAATATTATCTGCGTCTTATTCTTGATGAGAACAACAATGGAAAATGGGATACCGGTTGTTTTGAGAAAGCCCTTCAGCCCGAAAAGGTGTATTACTATCCACACTCTCTCGATTTGAGGGCGTTGTTCGAGTATACCCAGGACGATTGGGATATAAATGCTCCGCTCGACAAGCAGAAACCGCTTGAGATTACAAAGCAGAAGCCTGATAAGGAGCGCAAGAAGATGAACCGCAATGCTACGCGCAAGTTCAAATGATAGTATTATTCAGTAATTTAAAAAACAGCTTCATATAATATGGAAAACAAGTTTATGATATACAATACTCTTTCGCGTAAGAAAGAGTTGTTCGAGCCGCTGCATGCACCCAACGTGGGACTTTATGTGTGCGGTCCCACTGTTTACGGTCCTGCACATCTGGGTCATGCACGTCCTGCGATAACATTCGATGTGCTGTTCCGTTATCTGCAGAACCTCGGTTACAAGGTACGTTACGTGCGTAACATCACTGATGTCGGTCACCTTGAGCATGATGCCGACGAGGGTGAGGACAAGATTGCAAAGAAAGCACGTCTGGAACAGATTGAGCCTATGGAAGTGGTGCAGCAGTACACACTCCACTATCACAAGGTTATGGATGCCCTTAATGTGCTTCCCCCGAGCATCGAGCCGCATGCTTCAGGCCACATCATTGAGCAGATTGAGCTTGTGAAGGAGATTCTTGACAACGGTTATGCTTACGAGAGCCAGGGCTCTGTTTACTTCGACGTTGCAAAGTACGACAAGGACCATAACTATGGCGTGTTGTCTGGGCGTAATCTTGATGATGTGCTCAACACAACCCGCGAACTTGACGGTCAGCAGGAGAAACGTAATCCTGCGGACTTCGCACTCTGGAAGTGTGCACAGCCCGAGCATATCATGCGTTGGCCATCACCATGGAGCGACGGCTTCCCCGGCTGGCACTGCGAGTGTACGGCAATGGGCCGCAAGTACCTCGGCGAGCAGTTTGATATCCATGGAGGCGGTATGGACCTTGTATTCCCTCACCACGAGTGCGAGATTGCTCAGGGTATGGCAGCAATGGGGCATCACGTGGTCAAATATTGGATGCACAACAACATGATCACCATCAACGGCACAAAGATGGGTAAGTCTTTAGGTAACTTCATCACTCTTGATGAGTTCTTCAACGGTACACATAAGCTGCTTTCACAGGCCTACAGCCCGATGACCATACGCTTCTTCATTCTCCAGGCCCACTACCGCAGTACCGTAGACTTTAGCAATGAGGCTCTGCAGGCGGCCGAGAAAGGCATGCAGCGTCTGCTTGAGGCGTATAAGACACTGTCGGGGATTACTGCGTCAGGTGAGACAACTGCCGATGTCAAGGAGTTGCGTAGCAAGTGCTACGATGCCATGAACGATGATATGAATACAGCACAGGTTATCTCTCACCTGTTTGATGCGTGCCGTGCCATCAACCAGATTGCCGACAAGAAGGCTGCCATCAGCGAAACTGATCTTGCAGAGCTGAAAGATACTTTCCACCTCTTTGCTTTTGACATTTTGGGTCTCAAGGAGGAACGTGGTTCAGACAGTGGCCGTGAAGAGGCTTTCGGTAAGGTCGTTGACATGCTCCTTCAGCAACGTCAGGTAGCCAAGGCCAATAAGGATTGGGCAACAAGCGACAAGATTCGTGATGAGCTTGCTGCGCTCGGTTTTGAAATCAAGGACGGTAAGGATGGCTCAACCTGGAAACTTAACAGATAAGGGTATGAATAGTTGCTTTCTTACAATAATGTTCTCTTTGTTGCTTTTTGCCGGTTGCAGCAGTCCGTCGGGCAGCAAGGCCGATGCTGTAAAGAATTCGGTGCAGAACTCAGCAGAGGTGGCAAAACCTGCCGACAAGGTGAATGTACCCGTATTCAACGCCGACAGTGCGTATAACTTTGTGGCAGCACAGGTGGCTTTCGGCCCGCGTGTGCCCAATAGTGACGGTCACAAGTCTTGTGGTGATTATCTCGAGGCAAAGCTGGCTTCATACGGTGCTGCAGTCGTGAGCCAGAATGTAGACATAACCGCTTATAACGGTGATGTTCTGAAGGCACGCAATATCATTGCTCAGTTCCAACCCGAAAAGACGGAACGCATCCTCTTGTGTGCACATTGGGATACCCGTCCATGGGCCGATTCCGACCCGGACCCGGACAAAAGATACACCCCGATAGACGGTGCCAATGACGGTGGCAGCGGTGTCGGTGCGCTTCTGGAGATTGCCCGTCAGTTGTCGTTGAACCCAACTGAACTCGGTATTGACATCATCCTGTTCGATGCCGAGGACTATGGTCGTCATGCCGATGAATGGCGTGATGCCGTGGAGGGTGAAGAGACTTGGGCTCTTGGCTCAAAACATTGGGCACATAACACTCATGTCAAGAACTATAAAGCGCGTTTCGGTATATTGCTTGATATAATAGGTGCCCCAAACTCAACTTTTTGTTTAGAGGGCTACTCTATGCAGTACGCGCGTGAGATTGTTGCTAAAGTGTGGAACTGTGCAAACCGTTTGGGGTATTCCAAGTATTTCAAGATGTATGAAGGAGGTCTCATCACAGATGACCATGTCCATGTGAATAGGATTCTGGGAATCCCCTGCATTGACATTATCAACTGCGACCCTCAAAGTCCCAACGGGTTCGGCCCTCATCACCACACGGTTAAGGATAATATGGATTGGATTGATGCCACAACCCTCAAGGCTGTTGGGCAGACAGTGTTGAATGTTATTTACAACGAGAAGTGATGGCTACTATAAACGAGATACAGGATAGTATTATAGAGGAGTTCAGTGATTTTGAGGATTGGCTCGACCGATACCAATTGCTGATTGATTTGGGTAATGAGCAGGAACCGCTGCCCGAGGAGTACAAAACCGACAATAACCTTATCGAAGGTTGCCAGAGCCGCGTATGGTTGCAGGCTGATTTTGTGGACGGCAAGGTCCTGTTCCGTGCCGAGAGTGATGCCCTTATAGTGAAAGGTATTGTCTCTCTGCTTATCAAGGTCTATTCGGAACATACTCCCGACGAGATTCTTGAGTCAGAACCCTATTTTGTAGAGGCTATCGGCCTCAAGGAGCATCTGTCTCCAACGCGCAGCAACGGACTTGTCGCAATGATAAAGCAGATGAGACTGTATGCGCTGGCTTTCAAGGCAAAGATGGGTAACTGATTTATACAGGTATAATACAAAAAGGATATGGCAGTCAAATGACTGTCATATCCTTTTTGTATGCTGGCTTTGGCCGGTTGAGGATTAATCGCAACAGCCGTGCTCTGTCTTGTCAATGCGGTAGAGCTTGTCGCTGGGACGTACCTTCCCGGGTACCTTGAACGACACCCTGTCGCCCTTGCGTACTGTCTCTACACTCTCTAAGTTTACACGCGGGTCATCGAGTTCAATGTATACGGCGCCTGTCGTAGGGCCTGTGATTAGTATCTTGTCGCCGGCCTTTACCTCACCTGCCTCAATGTGGAATTCCCCCACACCAAGGTTCGAGAAGTATTTGATAGCCTTACCTATGTAAACCTTGCGTTCTGTGGCCTGCGAACCATAGATGTTGCTCCACTCTCCAAGTTTCTGTCCCTGATAGTAACCGTCCCAGAATCCGCGGTTGAAAACCGTCTTCAGACGCTCGTCCCAGGCATCCTTCTTCTCCTCGGTGAACTCCCCTGCAAGGTATGCCTCGAGTGCTTCGTTGTAGCAACCGGCAACGGTCTGCACATATTCGGGTCCGCGTGCACGACCCTCGATCTTGAATACCCTCACGCCGCTCTCTATCATGCGGTCCATGAAACGTATTGTCTTGAGGTCCTTGGGTGACATTATGTACTTGTTGTCAACCTCCAGCTCAATGTCGCTCTCGCGGTCCTTGACAATATATCCGCGACGGCATACCTGCATGCACTGTCCGCGGTTGGCGCTGCGTCCCAACTGGTGCAGCGACAGGTAGCACTTGCCTGATATCGCCATGCACAGTGCGCCGTGGCAGAACATCTCGATGCGCAGCAGTTCTCCCTTCGGGCCACAGATGTTCTCGTCTATGATAACCTTGTGTATGGCTGCAACCTGGTCCATGTTCAGCTCGCGTGCAAGCACCACAACATCGGCAAACTGCGCGTAGAACTTCATTGCTTCGCTGTTGCTTATGTTGAGTTGTGTCGAAAGATGTACCTCAACTCCCACACGGTTACAGTACTGCATTACAGCAATGTCCGATGCTATCACGGCTGAAATCCCGCTCTCTTTTGCAGCGTCTATGATGCTGTGCATCATGTCAATGTCATCCTCGTATATTATGGTGTTTACCGTGAGGTAGCTCTTTATGCCATGCGCATCGCAAATCTGTGCAATCTCCCTCAGGTCATTGATTGAGAATGCACTTGCCGAGTGGGCGCGCATGTTAAGGTGTTCTATTCCAAAATATATGGAGTTCGCTCCTGCCTGTATGGCTGCCGACAGGCTCTCTCTTGAGCCCACGGGTGCCATTATCTCAAAATCGCTTCTTTTGTACTGCATATAAGGTTCAATTTATGCTACAAATATACTATCTTTGTGCTCAAATAACAAACTTGACGGCATTAAGATGAAGATAGCTGATATTGAATTTGGAAAGTATCCCGTATTCCTTGCGCCCATGGAAGATGTTACAGACGAGGCATTCCGCCTGCTGTGCAAACGTTTCGGTGTGGATATGGTATACACGGAGTTTGTCTCGAGCGATGCGCTAATACGCGATGTGAACAGCACCCTGCGCAAGCTTAACATATATGACCAGGAGCGTCCTGTTGCCATACAGATATACGGCAACGAAGTAGAGCCTATGGTTGAGGCTGCCAAGAGAGTGGAGGCTGCCCGTCCCGATATCCTGGATATAAATTTCGGCTGTCCGGTGAAGAAGGTTGCCCGTAAGGGTTGCGGTGCCGGAATGTTGCAGAATATCCCCAAACTGCTTGAGATAACAAAGGCGGTTGTAGATGCAGTCAAGGTGCCTGTGACAGTGAAGACACGCCTCGGTTGGGACGAGAACAGCAAATGTATCGTTGACCTTGCCGAGCGTCTTCAGGACTGCGGTATAGCGGCGCTCACTGTCCACGGCCGCACGCGTGCCCAGATGTACACGGGTGATGCCGACTGGACACTCATCGGTGAGATAAAGAAGAATCCGCGTATGCACATCCCCATCATCGGCAATGGAGATGTAAAGACTCCGGAACGTGCCAAGGAGTGTTTCGACAAGTATGGTGTGGATGCCGTGATGATAGGCCGTGCGAGCTTCGGTCAGCCCTGGATATTCCGCGATGTGAAGCATTACCTCGAGCATGGTGAGGCTGCAGAGCCGTTTACTTTCGTGGAATGCATGGATATCCTGCGTCAGCAGGTTCGTGACAGTGTAGAGTGGTTGGGTGAGCGCCCGGGTATCCTGCATGTGCGCCGTCATCTGGCTGCGACACCGCTACTCAAGGGACTTGCCGACTTCCGTCCCTTGCGCATAGCTATGCTCCGCGCCGAAAAGGTTGATGAACTGATGGCGATACTCGATGAGATAGTGGGTAAGTACGGAGTATAATCCGGTGACTTGTCCCAACAAAAAAAACGGAGCCGCGGCTCCGTTTTTTTGTTGTTTTATAAGTGTAGTTACTTTTCTGTTGCTTTGAGATAATTGATGACCGGGTTTGCATACATCTCCAGAATCTTTGTACGGCAGAACTCGTCGTCGCGGTTCGGCAGGTCTACCTTTGCAATCTGACCTTGCAGATATGCGTCCAGCTTTGCCTTCTCATCGGCTGTGTACTTGTCGGCAAAGCGTGTGTCGCCTGTCAGCAGCTCATAGAAATAGTAGTTGATGGTCCAGAACTTGTAGTTGCTGTGTATGTGCCTGTCTATGATGCGTGCCACGGCTGCTGTCTTCTCGTTCTTGCCCAAAGAACGGTCAATGGCATCAATCTCCTCGTTGATGCAGTCGGCAATATGATAGTGTATGCCGCCCTTGTAGCCGAACATACCGGCCTTCATGTTGATGAGGTCATCCATAGGTGACTTCTTCCATTCAGGATTGTCACGTTTCTGCTGGAACTCCTTTGCCTTGAGGTAGTCGCACGGGTCGTACTCGTAGGATATTGTGGTAGGAGCAATGTTCAGTACCTTGAGCGCGTCAATGATATCTCCGCCACTGTACATTGAGAACATCTTGATAAGGCCCTCTTGTGTGCGGTCATTGCTGTCCTTTGCACGGCCCTCACGCTGGGCAATCCATATCGGTTGGTTGCGCTCGGTGATGGTGTGGTGTATGTACGATGAGAGTCTCTTTGACGATGCAAGCATCTCGCGTATTGATGCCGAGCGCTGTACGATGAAACTGCGGTTCACACGTACAAGCTTCTTTATCCATGGGCGTATGAGCAGGTTGTCACCGATGGCAATCTCGACTGTATTGCCCACTGTCTCAACAAAGACTATGCACAGGAATGCAGAGTCCATGATTATGTCGCGGTGGTTCGAGATACAGAGTGACTTTGCCATGTGCTCCTTGTTGTCATAACTCATGGTGATGCCGCTTGAGAGTTTCTGGATAACTCCCTTGATGAATGGGTAGACAAGGGCTTTCTGGAACTCAAGGTTGGTCTTTGAGGCACGCATTGCTGCCGCAATCTGCTCAAAAGGCATACCTTGGAATGCATAGCCCATTGCTGCCTGGAACTCGGGGTCGGCAATCAGTTCTTCAAATACCTGCGGTAGCTCTTCGGGCAGGTAGGGACGGATCTCGTCATATTCTGCTGGAATCATATATGGTGATTTTAAATGTGTTTGCAATGTTATTGATCTCCGGCATGGCAAAGCGCCTGCACTATACTATCGCAAGATACGGCAAATTATTTCAAAAACAAAATGAGGTGCCCTTTTTTTGTCTTTCCGGACTCATACGGCAATGCTGTGGTAAAGAAATCTTCATATAGTTGTCTTTTTCAGATTTTAAATATAATTTTGCATAATCTGGAGCATTGGCACCTGATGACCTTAAACAGAAATTTAAACAATTCTATAATTATTGCTATGAGAACGACAAAGAACTTTTTAAAGAAAATTTTCGGCTGGTTCCCTGCCGGAGTAATCTGTCTGGTGATATTTTTTGCGCTGTTCGGTTATTTGGGTTACAAGATGGGTGCGGCAAATATGCTCAACACCATAATGAACACGGCGCACGACCTGCTGCTTAACACTGTGTTCTATCTTATGGCTATTTGCGTGTTGACAGGTGCCATTGGAAAGATCTTTGTCGAGTTCGGTGTTGTCAATCTTCTTGAGAAACTGCTTCGTCCGCTGATGAAGCCTCTTTTCAACCTTCCGGGTGTGGCGTCATTGGGTGCAGTACTTACATTCCTCTCTGATAATCCGGCTATCATTTCTCTTGCACAGGACAAGAAATTTGCATCATACTTCAAGAAGTATCAGTTCATCTCGCTCAATAACTTCGGAACTGCTTTCGGTATGGGCCTGTTGGTTATTGTGTTTATGATAGGTCAGGGCTATTTTATGGAGCCTCTTGTAGGTTTCATCGGTGCTGTCATCGGATGTATTGTCTCAACAAGGCTTATGCAGTACTTTGTTGTAAAGACTTATCCCCGTTATAAGGAGGAGAATGCGGCGGAACTGGACGATATTGAGGAAGAGAAGGATATCCACGGCAGAAAGCCTATGTTCTTGCGTATTCTTGACTCATTGCTCGATGGTGGACGCACCGGAGTAGATGTAGGTATGATGATCATTCCAGGCGTTATCGTAATATCTACTTTTGTGATGATATTGACATTCGGTCCAGACAAGGCGACTGGTGACTTTACAGGTGCTGCCTATGAGGGTGTACAGCTATTGCCTTGGATAGGAGAGAAACTCGGCTTCATCTTTGAGTGGCTCTTCGGCTTTACCGATCCACATCTCATTGCATTCCCTATTACAGCTATCGGTGCTGTAGGTGCGGCTCTTGGCCTTGTTCCCAACTTCGCGGCCGAGGGATGGATTGACGGCAATGCTATCGCGGTGTTTACTGCCATCGGTATGTGCTGGAGTGGCTTCCTCAGCACACATACAGCTATGCTCGATGCTCTCGGTTACCGCCGTCTTACTTCAAAGGATATCTTCTCTCATACAATCGGTGGCCTTTTTGCAGGTATCTCTGCTCACTGGTTGTATGTGTTGGTGTCATTGATTATTGCGTAATCTCATTACTGAAATAAGCAGATTGGATATATGAAGATTGGAGTCTTGACAGCGATGACTTCGGAGTTTGAACAGCTCGTCAAACTGCTTGAAGGTGCTGTAGAGTGTGAAAAAGGTGGTGTGGATTACATGACAGGCCGTCTGGGTGGCAATGAGATTGTATTGCGCCAATGTGGAATAGGCAAGGTTAATGCCGCTGTGGGTACAGCTGAGCTGATCCGTTCTTTCTCGCCCGACGTAGTGGTGAGCACGGGTGTTGCCGGTGGCATTGATGTCTCGTTGGGTGTCATGGATGTAGTGGTGAGCTCATCGATAGTGTACCACGATGTGTGGTGCGGTATGGGTTGTGAGTATGGCCAGGTACAGGGTATGCCGGCTGTTTTCCCTGCTGCAGAGAACCTGTGGAAAAGCGCAGTAGCACTCAACGATTCTCCCGATAACATAACCCGCATACACGCAGGCCTTATATGTACAGGCGACCAGTTCATAACCAACCGCGACGAACTCGATAAGATCAAGTCGAACTTCCCTTCGGGGCTTGCTGTTGATATGGAATCGGCTGCAATTGCACAGACCTGTCACATCTACGGTGTCCCCTTTGTGAGTTTCCGCATAATAAGCGATACTCCGGGTGTTGACAAGCATATTGAGCAGTATGAGAATTTCTGGGGCGAGATGGCCAACCGCTCTTTCGGTGTGACCCGTCAGTTCCTCTCTAACCTATAATGTATATGGAAAAGATTCCTTCGTTTACAATAGACCACATACGTCTTAAACGTGGCATTTACGTATCGCGTCAGGATGTTGTCGGCGGCGAGACGGTGACAACCTTTGATGTACGTATGAAAGAGCCTAACCGCGAGCCGGTGTTGAGCCCCAGTGCCATACACACCATAGAACATCTTGTTGCTACATTCTTGCGCAATCATCCTGTCTGGGCCGATAAGATTATATATTGGGGGCCTATGGGTTGCCTTACAGGCAATTATCTGATTGTGAAAGGAAACCTCACATCGGCCGATGTGTTGCCGCTTGTAAAGGAGGCTTTTGGATTTGTTGCATCATACGAGGGTGTTGTTCCCGGTGCTACAGCCCGTGACTGCGGCAACTATCTGCTCATGAACCTGCCTGAGGCCCGTTGGGAGGCGCGAAAGTATCTTGAAGAGGTGCTTGAGTGTGCAACAGAGGAGAATTTGAACTATCCGCAATAGGAGTCGGAGTGATATATATACAAAAGGAGGTCAGCAAATGCTGACCTTCTTTTGTGTTGTCCTACCCGGATTCGAACCAGGACAAACAGAACCAAAACCTGTTGTGCTACCATTACACCATAGGACAATCCTCTTTGCTCTCTTTTGAAGAGCGGTGCAAAGGTAGTGCATTTGAACGTAAATGCCAAACTTTTATGGTGGTTTTTGATTATGGTGTAGATTGGGGTTGTTTGCCAGTCGGCTTTTGTGTGCCACTGTCTGTTGTATCCTTTATCAGCGGAAACTGTTCATGCACTCGATAACCCTTGTGACATCGTTGTCGTTCATTGCCTGGTGGCATGGTAGGCTGAGCTCTGTACCGGCAAGCTCCTCTGCAATAGGAAGAGAAAGTGTGTCGTTTTTTTTGTAACACTCTTGCATGTGGCAGGGAACGGGGTAGTGTATCAGTGTCTGAATTCCTTGTGCGGCAAGGTGTGCCTGCAACGCTTCGCGCTGTTTTGTAAATACAGGGAATATGTGGAATACGTGTCCGTCAAAATCCTTGACTACGGGTAGGCTTACGGCTTTGTTGTCAATCGCGGCAATATATCTTCTTGCAATCTCCTTACGGCGGCTGTTGTCGGCGTCAAGGTGGCGCAGTTTAACGCGAAGGGCTGCTGCCTGAAGCTCGTCGAGCCTGCTGTTCACTCCCTCGAGCGTGTGACGGTATTTCTCCATGCTGCCATAGTTGTGTAGAGTAAGTATTGTCTCGTACAGTTTGCTGTCGTCTGTCGTAACAGCTCCTCCGTCACCTAACGCACCGAGGTTCTTCCCCGGATAGAAACTATGTGCAGCAGCATCGCCTAAGGAGCCTGTGCGTTTGCCGTTATGCAAGCATCCGTGTGCCTGGGCGTTGTCCTCGATTATCTTTATTCCTTTTTGACGGCATAGCATGGCAATCTCCTCGCTGTAGCAGTTGCGGCCATAGAGGTGTACTAACATTACCGCCTTGCATCGTGGTGTTATGGCTTCTTTAATTCCTTTGTAGCCAATCACGGAAGTCAGCGGGTCGGGGTCCGCAAACACAGGCTTCAGCCTGTTCTGTGTAATGGCAAGCGCTGATGCTATGAATGTGTTTGCCGGGACAATGATTTCATCCCCTTCCGAAAATATGCCCAATTCCTTGTAGGCTCTTATTATGAGCCACAGGGCGTCGTAGCCGTTACCGCAACCTATGCAATAGCGTGTGCCGATGTATCCGGCATACTCCTTCTCGAAATGGGAGGTCTCTTCGCCCAAAAGATATATACCTTTGGTCATTACCCGGTCTATTGCCTCTTGCAGTTCCGGGTTGTAGCGTGCATTTAACTCGTTGAGCGGAAGGTATGGTATCATAGCTCTTTCTTATACTTGAGGAATTCGTCAAAATCGCGGTAATAATCTTCGGGGGTATATGGTGTTGATGCCAGTACAAGAGCTACCGAGCCCGATGAGAAGTTGCGGAGCTCTTCCCATACGCCGCAAGGTAAATAGAGTGCCTTAGATGGGTGGTTCAGCAAGAAAATCTTCTCGCGCTCCCCGTCGAAGACGCGCACCTCGAAACTGCCTGTAGCGGCAACGATGAGCTCGCGCAGTGTCTTGTGCGCGTGTGCACCGCGTGTCACGCCACCCGGTATATCATATATGTAGAATACGCGTTTTATGTCAAAGTCAATTGCTTTGCCGTTCTCGACAACGGTTATGTTTCCCGTTGCGCCGTGGTGCTTGCCAAGCTCAATGATGCGGCAGTCGTCTACAGTTGTTGTCATAGTGCGTTGCTCTCTTTGAGTTGGATGAACAGGTCAAAATCGCGTACATAGTCGCGTGGACTGTAGGGGGTGGAGCATATTACAAGTGCTATGGAGTTTGTCGCAAAATTCTGCATCCTGCGCCATGTGCCGGCAGGGATATATACTCCCTTGTTGCATCGGTCAAGGTGGATGATCTGCTCCTCTTTCCCGTTATGTATGTAGAGGTCGAAACTGCCCGATAGGGCTATGATGAACTCTTCGCTTTTGCGGTATGCGTGTCCGCCGCGTGACTCGCCGCCGGGGACATCATATACCCAATATGTGCGCGCAATGGTAAAGGGCAACAGCTTGTTGTCCTCTATCACCGATAAATTACCGCGTTTGTCGCGTATCTTGCCAAGCGGGATAATACGTGCCTTGTTCTTCTTGCTCTCTCTCACAGTTTATTTGTTATGCGCGAATATACGATTTTTTATTGTAAGCAATGCAAACGTAGCGTATATTTTGGTGATATTCTGTGATGCTGTATCAGATGAAACGTATTCCGCAACGTTCGGCATTGTCCGATACTTGGCATGCCAACTCTTCTGTGCTGCATCTTCTTGCGGCTGCAACAGCTGCATAAATTTCTTCTACGGGGGTACTGCTCTCGTCGCTTTCGATGAAGAGTTTGTCTGCGGGGATAACCTTTGCGCTCTCTGCGTTGAAATACTCGCCAAGCGACAGGTATAGCCCGGCTCTGGTCAACTGTTCTGCCTGTTGTGGTTTCCCTCGGAAACCGTGTATAATCCATGCTTGCTGTGGCTTGCAATCCTTGTATTGGGATATGATGTTGTCAACAGCCTTTACGCAATGTATGATCAATGGCTTCTTCAGCTCTTCGGACAGGGTTATGTGGGCGCGGAAAACCTCGGTTTGCAGTTCAAGCCCGGCGCCGGAATGCGCTCTGTCAATCCCGCATTCCCCAATGGCTGTTATGTCGGGGGCTTTTGCAAGTTCCTTGATTGTCCGGAATCTCTCTTTCCAGTTGTTGTCCACATCCCACGGGTGTATGCCTACGGATGCGCATCCGGTTGTGGGCTCTCCGTTGCTGTTGAAGATTGCGTATGCCGTTTCTTCACTTTTGTTGTGGGTATGTATGTCTATGAACTTCATTACAGGTGTCATGGTACGGGGTCGTATCCCGAGCCTCCCCAAGGGTGGCAACGGAGTATGCGCCTGATTGCAAGATACAACCCTTTTATGGGACCATGCTTGCGCAGGGCCTCGATGGCATACTGTGAACATGTCGGGGTGAAACGGCACGATGGTGGTGTCAGGGGTGATATGCACTTCTGGTAGAACCTGATGGGCAGGATGAGAATGTTGGCAATGAACTTTTTCATTGTATTCCGCATTTAGCCGTTATGCTTGAGAGTAGCTTCTCCATCTTGCGTCTTATGAATTCTGTACTGTTGTGGCGGGTGTCGATGTATAGTATTGCCACAGCCAATTTCTTGCCGCCAGTCTGCAATGCCGCCACGAACGGATGCTTGCTTGTGCGGTACGCCTCACGTATGCGTCTTTTGACAAGGTTGCGGTCAACCGCGTGTTTGAATCTCTTTTTTGCCACACTGATGAGTATTGCTGCGGTAGGCTCCTGCTCCTCCTGCTCAATGAATACGGCACGCAATGGATATGCCGTTACCGACGCCCCTTCGGCGTACAGTCTCTCAATCACTCTCTTGCTCTTGAGGTGCTCTTTCAGGGGGAAGGTGTTCCTTTTCATTGTCGGTTGTGGCTTCTTAATGAAACAGCCCCGTCCGCAAGACAGGGCTGCTGTATGGTTCTTATTTGTTTGCTGCAAGATAAGCATCCAAGGCTGCCGGCATATTTGTCGCGGTTGCCGAAGGAGCCTCAAGGTCAAGTCTCAAGTTGTTCTCCTTGATGCATTTTGCTGTCACATTGCCGAAACATGCAATCTGCTGCTCACCCTGCTCATAGTCGGGCACGTTCTTCTTCAAAGACTCGATACCGTGCGGGCTGAAGAAGATGAGCATGTCATATGACTTTATGTATTCAGGTGCAATCTCGGTGCTTACAGTGCGGTACATCTCGGCCTGTGAGTGTACGATACCGTACTTGTCAAGGATGCTGTTGATCTCAGCGTTGTGTACGTTTGATGTAGGTACAAAGTATTTTTCTGTCTTGTGCTTAGCAAAGAGTGGCTCAAGGTCCTGGATGTGGCCATTACCGAAGAACACCTTGCGCTTGCGGTACTGGACATACTTCTGGATGTAAAGTGAGATGGTCTCCGACAGGCAGAAATACTTCATGTCATCAGGAATGTTTACTCTCAACTCCTTGCACAACGTGAAGAAGTGGTCAATTGCATGGCGTGAAAGGAATACAATGGCTGTATGGTCCAATATTGATACCTTCTGCTGGCGGAATTCCTTTGATGTTACACCCTCAACTTTGATGAAAGAACAAAAATCAATCTGCACGTTATGCTTCTCCGCAAGATCAAAATATGGAGATTTTCCTGTGGCTGGTTTGGGTTGTGAAACCAGAATCTTACTTACCTTCAATGTCCTAAATTTTTATCGTTATAAATTCACTCAGTTGTAGCACTGATTTCCACACCATGGCTATGGGCAGAAATTCAAGCGTGCAAAGATATAAAAAAATCTCCAAATAGTTGCCTTTTTTGGTGAAAATGATTCTAAATAGGCCGTTGATTATGGTGCAGATGTACGCCACCAGTGTCAAAAGTAGATAAAAATTCACAGAATTAACACTTAATGCAGGAATGAACAGCAATGCTATTGCTGCAGGTGCAAGAACAAACCCTAATATTTTTATTGTAAAAAAATATATCTCACAGAACTCCTGTGCCTCTTTCTTTGTGTAAAGAATATTGTTCACAAGATCGTAGATCCACTTCTTGGCCAGCAATACCATAATGAAGAACAGGGCAAAGGCTCCGGTGTATATCAATGCATTTCCACCAAGTGCAAGCCCGTTTTTCTGCAATTCTGCCAAGGTGATTATTGTCATATAGAATATTGTCTGCGCATACATAAGGGCATTGCATATCTTTGTGATGTGCGTCCTGTCATTGAATGGGGTAGAGCTGCGCTGGTAATAGAAGATGCCCTTCGCGCGTTCTATAATGCTTGTGCCGTTCATCATCAATACATAGGCCATACCTATGATATTCACGATGAAAAGGAGCATTATCACGTTGTCGTTGGTTATATTGTATGGTACTGGTGTACTTGTCATAGTGCTGCATATTTTCTTACCGACGCATCCCAGCGCGGGGTGTTCCTGATGATTTCCAAAGCCTCTTCAGGGGTTGATGCCACGCTCCATATCTTTCCGTGGATTTCACCCATGAAACGTTCCTCGATAGCCTTTTCCAACTGGGCTATGAAGTGGTCGTAATAGCCGTTGATGTTCAGTATTACAACTGGATTGAAATAGAGGCCCAACTGTTTCCAGGTTATGATCTCGCTCAGTTCTTCTATTGTGCCGCAACCACCGGGCAGCGCAATGACGGCATCGCTCAGATTAGCCATAGTCTGTTTGCGCTCATGCATGCTCTCGGTAATACGTAGCTCTGTAAGCCCTGTATGATGCCACCCCTGCTCCACCATAAACTGCGGAATCACTCCTATTGCCTTCCCGCCATTGTCCAGTGCGCCGTCCTCTACCATACGCATCAGCCCTATGCTGCCCGCGCCGGTGATTACGGTAATACCCTCTTTGGCAAGTAGGGTACCCAGTTCGTATGCTGTGCTGCCGTATACCTCGGCAGCCTTATTGCTTGAAGCGCAGTATACGCATATTCTGTTTATATCCATTTTGCTGGTTTGATTAATGTACGGATTGACCTGTGCGGTATCGGTTGTGTGACTGGTTCTGTGTCATCAGGAACTGCAGCGCCTCATGTTCCCCAACTTTCACGGTCGAGGTTGCGGTAGCCGATAGCCTCGGCTATGTGCTGGAACTGTATGTTCTCGCTTGCGTCAAGGTCGGCAATGGTGCGCGCGACCTTTAATATGCGGTCGTAGGCGCGTGCCGAAAGGTCGAACCGTGTCATCGCCGTCTTGAGCATTGCAAGGCTTGTCTCGTCAAGCACTGCGTATTTTGCAATGAGCTTGGGTGTCATCTGAGCATTGCAATATATGCTTTCTTCGTTCTTGAAACGTTCTTCCTGTATCTTGCGTGCGGCAATGACGCGCTCACGGATAGCGGCGCTGGGCTCGCCGGGTGCTGTGTCCGATATCTTTTCAAAAGGAACGGGGACAATCTCGCATTGTATGTCTATGCGGTCGAGTAGCGGGCCGCTTATTTTGTTGAGATAGCGCTGTACCTGTCCGGGGCTGCATGTGCAGGCCTTTGTGGGGTGGTTGTAGTAACCGCACGGGCAGGGGTTCATTGATGCTACAAACATCACTCCGGCAGGGTACTCCACCTTGTAGTTGGCACGTGCAACGCAAATCTTGCGGTCCTCGAGCGGCTGGCGCATCACTTCGAGCACGTCGCGGCTGAACTCGGGGAGCTCGTCAAGGAACAGCACGCCGTTGTGTGCAAGTGAAATCTCTCCGGGTTTAGGATTGGCACCTCCGCCGCACAGGGCAACTGATGATATTGTATGGTGCGGGCTACGGAACGGACGTTGTGTAATGAGCGAACAACCGTCGGGCATCATGCCGCTGACGGAGTGTATCTTTGTCGTCTCAAGGCTCTCGCTGAGTGTGAGTGGTGGCAGTATGCTCGGCAGCCTCTTTGCCATCATTGACTTTCCGCTACCCGGAGGTCCAACCATAATGAGGTTATGTCCGCCTGCTGCGGCTACCTCGAATGCGCGTTTCACGCTCTCCTGTCCGCGTACCTCGCTGAAATCAAATGGGAAATTGCTCTGTTTTGAGTAGAAACCGTCCTCAATGTCCACTTTGTATGGGTTCATAGACTCCTCGCCGTTGAGGAACTGTATCACCTGCATCAGGTGCTCGGCGCCATAGACCGTTATGCCGTTGACAACGGCGGCCTCGGCTGCGTTGCCCATCGGTAGAATGATGCCTTCGTAGCCTAATTCTTTTGCTTTGATGGATATGGGTAAGGCGCCTTTTATCGGCATCAGCATTCCGTCAAGCCCCAGCTCTCCCATGATAAGATATCTGTTCAACTTTTCGGTAGAGATGACCTCGTCGGCTGCTAGAATACCCACGGCAATGGGCAGGTCGTATGCCGAGCCCTCCTTCTTTATGTCGGCGGGCGCCATGTTTACTATTATCTGCTTGCTCGGGAAACGCAGGCCGTTGTACTGGAATGCGGAGTTTATTCGCTGGTGGCTCTCCTTTACTGCATTGTCGGGCAGGCCTACAAGGTAGAACTTGATACCTCGCAGTGCATTGACCTCAATGGTCACAAGTGTGGCATTTATGCCCTGTATTGCCGCGGCAAGAACTTTTACCAGCATGTTGAACTGTTATTTTTTCTTCTTTTCGTTTGCTTTCTTCTTCTTCTTCTCTTGCTCCTTGTCGTATCGTCGGGTCAGCGAGTCTATGCGCTCGCCAAGGCCCTCGGTATCAATATCGTAGTCAATAATTCTCTGGAAGGGGCTTACGAGCATGGTGAAAGGGAGTGATTTCACGTTGAACTGCTTTACAATTGGGCTGTGGAACATCATGCGGTCAAGCGCGTTGTCGCCAACAATGCTGTCCTCTGTGATGAACTTTCTCCACTGTGCCGAGTCATAGTCGAGCGCAATGTTAAGTATTGCAAAGCTCTCGCTTTCTACACTGTCCTTTATGGCTGCCAGTTCCCGCATTCTCTTGAGGCTGTTCTTGTCCCATGAGGCCCATAATGTCACCAGGGTATATTTCCTTATATAGTTTTCTAAAGTTACAGTGGTGCTGTCATTTAGACGATATTTGAAATCGGGGAACGAGCGGTGTAGCACATTGCTGTTCTTGCTCTCTACTTTCTTATTGAGACTTATTATGTATTCGTGGTCCTTGAGTATGCCGCCGAGTTTGCTGGTACGTGAACGTATGTCTTTGTTTACGGGCTCTGGAGTCTCTGTCAAGTAACGGCGGATAATTTCAATACACACATCGCTCAGCGGGTGTGCCATAATGAAACTGTCGATCTTCTCAATCATTCTGTTGCCGGCCGGGGTGGTATCAAGAATTCTTGATATGCTGTCGTGCAACGCCTGTATGTCGCCACCCTTGATGCTCCAGCCGCTATTGAGGGTGCTGTCTCTTGTTAGAGTTGCGGTGATTTTGGGCTCGGCATACATAGGGACTATCCTACCTTCCGGTGTTATCAGGAACATGGGAGTCAGTGTGTCTACCTGTAATGACAACGAGAAACTGCCGTCATCGTCGCATCGTACCGAATCAACCTTTTCGTATCGGCTGTCCATGCCGAACATACATACAAGCCCATTAGGGTAGTCTGTTACTCCCTTAATGGTGTATGTGTTTGCAGGTTGCTCTTTTCCGCAGGAGAACAGCAGTGCCAGCAGGAATGTGAAAATAAAGAACCTCTTCATTGCCTTACTGCTTGTTTGCACGCTTGCGCTCAAGTTCGTCAAGGATAATCTTGCGCATGCGCATTGACTTTGGTGTTACCTCCAGATACTCGTCCTCCTTTATGTACTCAAGTGCCTCTTCGAGTGAGAATATAGTAGGTGGAATGATGCGGGCCTTGTCGTCGCTTCCGCTTGCACGCATGTTGGTGAGCTTCTTGCTTTTTGTCACGTTGATGACGAGGTCGTTTTCGTGGATGTGTTCGCCTACCACCTGGCCTGCATATACCTCCTCCTGTGGGCTTATGAAGAACTTGCCGCGCTCCTGAAGCTTGTCGATGGCGTATGCAAAGGCTGTTCCGCTCTCCATTGCCACCATTGAGCCGTTTGTTCGTCGCTCAATCTCACCCTTGTATGGCTGGTACTCCTTGAAGCGGTGTGCCATGATGGCCTCGCCGGCCGAAGCTGTGAGCACGTTTGTGCGAAGTCCTATGATACCTCTTGAAGGAATGTTGAACTCGATGTTCACTCGGTCGGCCTGAGCCTCCATTGAGAGCATCTCGCCCTTGCGGCGTGTTACCATGTCGATGATTTTGCTCGAGAAGTCTGTGGGCACGTTTATGGTGAGCTCCTCGATTGGCTCGTGACGCTCGCCATTGATCTCCTTGTATATCACCTGTGGCTGACCCACCTGTAGCTCATAACCCTCGCGACGCATGGTCTCTATGAGTACCGACAAGTGGAGCACACCGCGGCCGAATACTGTCCAGGCATCCTCTTCGGGGTCTTTCTTGACGCGTAGGGCAAGGTTCTTGTCAAGTTCCTTGTCAAGACGTTCCTGAATGTGGCGCGATGTCACGAATTTGCCCTCTTTACCGAAGAAGGGCGAGTCGTTGATAGTAAAGAGCATGCTCATGGTGGGTTCGTCGATGGCAATCGGCGGCAGAGCCTCAGGATTCTCAAAGTCGCATATGGTGTCACCTATCTCAAACTTCTCAAGGCCTACGATAGCGCAGATGTCACCCGATGAAACGCTCTCGGCTCTCTTGCGTCCAAGACCCTCGAATGTGTGAAGTTCCTTGATTCTCATCTTGCTCTCCTCGCCGTTGCGGTTCACCAGCGTGATGCTTGTGCCCTCGGTGAGTGTGCCGCGGTGGACGCGTCCTATGGCAATGCGTCCGGTGTAGGGTGAATAGTCAAGTGATGTGATGAGCATCTGTGGTGTACCCTCGAGCTTCTTTGGGGCGGGTATATGCTCTATGATTGCATCGAGCAGAGCAGTAAGGTCTGTTGTCTCATTGCGCCAGTCGGTGCTCATCCAGTTGTTCTTTGCCGAGCCGTAAAGCACGGGGAAGTCGAGCTGCTCCTCTGTTGCCTCAAGCGAGAACATAAGGTCAAAGACCATTTCGTATACCTCCTCGGGGCGGCAGTTTGGCTTGTCCACCTTGTTTACCACAACAATGGGCTTCAAACCGATCTGCAATGCCTTCTGCAACACAAAGCGTGTCTGTGGCATGGGGCCTTCGAAGGCATCGACAAGGAGAATACAGCCGTCGGCCATGTTGAGCACGCGTTCGACCTCGCCACCGAAGTCGCTGTGACCCGGAGTGTCGATAACGTTGATTTTGGTGTCTTTATATCGTATCGATACATTCTTTGAAAGAATTGTTATACCTCTTTCACGCTCAAGCTCGTTGTTGTCGAGTGTGAGCTTGTCATTGTCCTGCTCCTTGAGCAAGTTTCCGGCAAGCATCAATTTGTCTACAAGGGTTGTCTTGCCGTGGTCAACGTGTGCGATAATCGCAATGTTACGGATATCCTGCATATAATGTCTTTTGCTGATTAAAATGTCTTGCTTTGCAAGAACGTCTGCAAAGGTACAACAAAAACGGCGAAATTGTACTAAAGATTACTCTCTTTATATATAATAAATCATATTTTGCTCTCGCTCTCAAAGGGATAGTACTGTTTGGTGGAGAAAAAATACCGCAAAGTGGTTGCTAATCCAAAAAATGGTTGTATCTTTGCACCCGCGTTGGCAACATAGTGCGCTCTTGCGCATTCATTTGTCGGCCAAAAGATATTTTTTAACCTTTTAAAACCTCAAATCATGTATTTGGATTCAGAAAAAAAGAAAGAGATCTTTGGCACATACGGAACGTCTAGCACTGATACTGGTTCAGCAGAGAGCCAGATTGCATTGTTCTCATACCGTATTGCACATTTGACGGAGCACCTTAAGGCTAACCGTAAGGACTATAGCACACAGAGAGCTTTGACAATGTTGGTAGGTAAGCGTCGTTCACTCCTTAACTATCTTAAGGATCGTGACATCAACCGTTACCGTGCTATCGTAGCTAAGCTCGGCTTGCGTAGATAATCTGCGTCAAGAACGTTTAAAAGCGAGGTTTTCACAGAAAATCTCGCTTTTTTTATTAAGTGCGAGCGATTTTTAAGGCTCACTTGCAAACCATAGGGGGAATATCTTTTTAACACAGACAAAACATTAAACAATCTCTTATATTCT
>CALCYA010000101.1 GCA_937906165.1 uncultured Bacteroidales bacterium
CGATAATCTTCGTGTATATAAAGAAAACGCCTCCTGCTTTATGGAGGCGCTGGACGCTGCAGGCATTTGGTACACGGGCGGCAAGAACTCACCTTATATCTGGATGAAATGCCCCGACGGTATGAGCGGTTGGGAGTTCTTTGATTATCTGCTCAAAGAAATTCAAGTCGTAGGTATTCCCGGTGATGGCTTTGGTGAGTGCGGAAAAGGCTATTTCCGTTTCTCCACGTTCGGAAAACCCGAAGAAACCAAGGAAGCGGCAAACAGACTCTGCAAGCTGCTTACAAAGGAGTAAATGATATGAAGGTTTCGTGTTTGCAAATGAATATGAAGCTCGGTTGTCCGGAGGAGAATTTTGCACACGCAGAACAGTTAATTTGCAATGCGATGAAGGACAACGCCGACGTATTGGTATTGCCGGAAACTTGGAATACCGGATTTTTCCCGAAAGAAAACCTTACCGAGTCATCCTGCAGGAACGGCTATGAAGTAAATACCCGTATTGGAGAACTGGCAAAAAAGTATAAAGTAAATATTGTTGCTGGATCGGTTTCCAATGTGCGAGGAGGGAAAGTATATAATACCGCTTTTGTTTTTGATCGAGATGGTATATGTATTGCCGAATATGATAAGACGCATCTGTTTACGCCCATGGGAGAAGATGATTACTATACTTGTGGCGACCACCTATGTCGCTTTACTCTCGACGGTGTAAAGTGCGGTATTATCATTTGTTACGATGTGAGATTTCCCGAACTGACCCGTAGTCTTGCTTTGCAAGGATTAGATATGCTCTTCGTTGTATCACAGTGGCCGAAGGAACGCATCTTCCATTTGCAAACACTCACTGTTGCCAGAGCAATAGAAAATCAAATGTTTGTTGTTTGCTGTAACTCCTGTGGAACAGCCGGTAAAACCGTATATGGCGGCCATTCAGCCATCATAGAACCATTTGGAAAAACACTTGTACTTGCCGGAGAAAATGAAGAAATATTAACTGCTGAATGCGATCTGCAGATACTTAACGAAATTCGCAACAGCATCCCTGTGTTCCGTGACAGACGTTCGGAACTTTATAAAATTAAAGAATGAAAGTGGTTTGAATATGAGTAAACAAATGTCGGAATCATTTCCTGTAGGTGTGCTCTTGGCAATATCCGGTGGACTTATGGATGCATATTCATATCTTTATAGGGGACATGTTTTTGCAAATGCGCAGACGGGAAATGTTCTGATGTTCAGTATTCATTTGTCAAAGGGAGAATGGATGTCATCATTACATTATGCACTTCCTATAATAGCATTTTTAAGTGGAGTTGCTTTGTCAACATGCATTTGTCATTTTTGCAAACAGTGTGAGTTGTTACACTGGCGACAAATCTGCGTTTTATTTGAGGCTGTGATTTTTTTAATAGTTGCTGTTTTTTCGCAGGAGATGAACTTACCCGCAAATTGCCTTATTTCTTTGGCTTGTGGCATTCAAGTAGAGACATTTAGAAGGGTTGAGAATGAAAATGTTGCAACAACCATGTGTATAGGAAATATGCGCTCGGCAATGCACAGCGCGATAATGTATGGTCTCGTAAATAATCATGAGTATAAGCACAGTACATTTATTTCTTTCTCTATTGTATTGTCATTTGCATTCGGTGCGATTATGGGCAGTATTTTGATTAGATATTTTGGTGCATTTTCCATTAGCTTTGGTTCCGCTATAATGCTGGTATGTTTTTTCTTAATGTTTGTTACACCTTCAGATAAAAGAAACAATCACATTAACAATATGCACAATTAACCGGTTGGTGAACTGTACCGTAACAAAGGAGGCTTTTTAATGAGAAATTATAAGATTGAATTTGAAAACAGAGTTGCTTTTATAAAATCTGTTCTCTGTGAGAGCGGAGCAAAAGGCATTGTTTACGGCAACAGTGGGGGCAAGGATTCCGCTTTGGTCGGTATTCTCTGCAAAGCGGCTTGCGATAACACAGTGGGTATTATTCTGCCGTGTACCTCAAGGAGAAACTACGATGAAGATACAGCCGATGCCAAAGAGGTTGCTGCAAGATATAATA
>CALCYA010000102.1 GCA_937906165.1 uncultured Bacteroidales bacterium
TGTTTTGTCTGTGTTAAAAAGATATTCCCCCTATAGTTTGCAGGTGAACCGAAAACTGTGAGTTTCAAGCAATTGAGGCTCTCTTTTTTTGCTTTTAATCTCCCTTGTCTGTTTAGCGTGTCTGCATGTTTCTTACCAGAATTTGGAATTTAGACCAATTCAAGTGCTCCCCTGAATTTCTTTAGGGGAGCTCCGCAAGGCGGTGAGGGGTATAAAAAGCGTGGCTGCATGTTTTTCTTTATGGCGCGCGACCCTAAAGAACCCGGAGTTCCCGCGCGCCCAGTCCAAAATAAATTTTCAAAAAAAACAATCTTTTTTTGTAATGTTTTTCTTTTTTAAGCGTCATATAAATAGAAGTCGGTTCTATTATAATTGATGTTTAATTCCAACTGACCTTTTGGGTAATGAAAAATATGAAGACATTACGTTTTGCACTTTTACTTTTGATTGCATCGTTTGCGGTCTCTTTCAATGCTTTGGCCTCTGACGATGGTCATAAGAGATACTGTTCTCAGCTGAAAGAGAAACTCGGTATCGTACTTACAGTACCGGCTGGTTCCTTTGACTTTTTACCTGAATCTTCTGCCCTCACAGCTCCCCCTGTTATCGCTTTTGGTGACAGCCACCCTGATTTGGGCCCTGCCGGGTTCGTTGTCGGTCCTACAGTGAAGCTCAACAAGAACTGTTCGGTGGTGATGATGGATATTGAGATGCAGGCGAAGCCACGTCCTGCGCATATGCCTCCTCCTCGCGACTACACTTTTGCGCATACTGCTGCCTGGATGCTGAATAACTGTGGCGAACCTTGGGCTTACTTCTACATATACAATATCCGCGGTGTGCGTAATGAGGATGCTGTTGAGCCTTCCCCCGAAGAGCTGCGTGTCATGCAGGAGAAGGTGGATGCGCTGAGAGCAAAATATGAGCGTTGCATTGAGGATGGCGAGATGATTGAAAAGATGAATTGTGACCGTGCCTTCATTGTACGTATTCCTGATATTGAAAAAATAGGCAAGAACCCTGAATTTGCGGGGTTATTGCCCCCGGGGTATATTGAGGCTCTGAAATCCAATGCTACACAGTGCTATGGTGTCGAGTTTTACAGAAAAGCCAACTACTGGCCGCTGAAGATGCTGCTTTTTATCAATGCCGATGAAACTTCCATTGATGAATGTGTGGCAGATATGGCGGAATATATTAAATTTGAGGATATTGATTTTGAATAATAAATAATGCATAATATGAAAAGGTCTGTTTTTTCTTTGTTGGCGCTGTTGCTGCCTTGTCTGGCGCTTGCGCATGATTTTATTGTGGATGGTATATGTTACAATGTCGTTTCCGAGGAGGATAAATGCTGTGAGGTTACATTCAAAGCTGATGAACCACGTCCCGATGGTGTATACTACAAATTCTATAAGGATGTTGTCTTTGTGCCCGAGAAGGTCAATCATAACGGTAAAGAGTACACTGTAACGGCTATTGGAGCCGAGGCCTTCCGCAATAATGATGAACTGTTGTCTGTGGTTATGCCAAAGACAATAGTATCAATTGGACACGATGCGTTTGGAAATTGCCCGAAATTAAAGAGCCTGACAATCCCAGAGAATGTACGGGATCTCAAGAACTCTGCGTTTATGATTTTGCCGTCATTGGAGCATCTGGCAGTGGATGAGAAAAATGAGTTCTTTGACAGTCGCGAAGGTTGCAATGCCATTATAAAGACTCATACCAATACTCTGTATGTGGCCTGCAAGAGTACTGTAATCCCTGATGATGTAAAGGTTATTGCGAGCCATGCGTTTATGAGTCTCATATTTGCTCCTGTACCCGAGGAACCTTTGGAATTGGTTATCCCGAAGAGCGTGGAGGTTATTGAAAGTCAGGCATTTGCCGGATGTCGCTCGTTTAAGAAAATTACTTTCTCCGAGGGATTGAAGAGTATCGGGTACTGGGCGTTCAATGCAACTTTGTTGGAGAGTGTTGTAATACCGGCTTCGGTGAATGATATCGACCCTCGTGCTTTTAATAGATGTGACTCTTTGAAGGTTATTAAGGTGAAGAAAGGTAATAAGGTCTATGACAGCCGTAAAGGGTGCAACGCGATAATTGAAAGCGAGAGTGATAAATTGGTATTGGGCTGTAATGAGTCTTCTATTCCCAGCGACGTAAAGATTATTGGTGCCGATGCCTTTGCCGAATGTACAATAAAAGAGGTGAAATTCCCGGCCTCTCTTGAAATGATTGAATCTAATGCTTTTGGGGGTTGCAAGGAACTTAAGAAAGTTGTTGTCCCGGGAAATGTGAAGGTGATAGAGAGTGCAGCTTTCATCTATAGCAGCATAGAGGAGATTATAGTGGAAGATGGAGTAGAAAAAATAGGAGGCGACGCTTTCGCCGGTTGCAGAAAGCTTAAAAGTGTCACTCTCCCTGTTTCACTTGAGAAGAAAGAGGAATATTATTACGCATCTCTCTTTTCATGCTGCCGTGAACTTGAAAGGGTAAGGCTTGGCAATGATAATGAGACCTACTATTGTAACGGAAGCGTGTTGCTTGAAAAGGAGACACGGACAGTCATAGACGGATGGGGAATCGACAATTGTTATGTAGGTAACGGATATGTACGTTTGAAAGCAAAGAAGATTGGCCAGGGGGCTTTTATGGGACACGAATTGTTGGCAAAAGTGATACTCCCCGAGACGTTGGAGGAGATTGAAACACGCGCATTCTACGACTGTAAATCTTTACGTCTCATCGAGTGCAAAGCCCAGGTTCCGCCGGTGCTTGGTAAGGATGTGTTTACAGTAAGCATACATGACAACACGCTTCCATTGCAGGAGAGAACCGTGGTTGTTGTTCCTAAAGGTACACTCGAAGCCTACAGGAACGCTCCCGGGTGGAAAGAGTTCAAGCATATAATAGAGAAAGAGTTTTTATATTAAATCAAGGATAAAATGAAAAGGAATATTCTTGTTTGCCTGTTGGCGCTCTTGCTGCCTTGTCTGGCTGTCGCCCATGACTTTGAGGTAGATGGTATCTATTATAATATTACTTCCGAGGAGAAGAAAACGGTTGAGGTTACCGATCCAAGCGATAAGAAAGTTGTCGATGGCGGTTACAAGTCCTACAAGGATGTCGTATTTATTCCCGAGAAGGTGAGTTATGACGGCAAGGAGTATACTGTAACAGCTATCGGAGAGAGGGCTTTTGAATACAATTATGAACTGCTCTCTATTGTTATGCCTAACACAATTCGTTCAATCAAGGAGTTTGCATTTAACGGGTGCATTAATCTCAAGAGCCTTACAATATCTTCAGAGGTAAGTGAAATAGGTGATTACGCTTTTATGGGATTGAGTTCGCTGGAACATCTGGCAGTAGACTGTCATAACAAGACTTTTGATAGCCGGGGAGATTGCAATGCCATCATAAGGACAATGACAAACACGTTGCTTGTGGGATGCAAGGCGACAGTAATCCCAGATGGTGTTGAGGTTATTGCCGGTAATGCTTTTATAAGTTGTCAGGATACCTCAATAGAACCTTTTGAGTTGAATTTTCCACCGAGTGTGGAGATTATTGAGCCTTTTGCTTTCAATAGTTGTTATCCGCTGTCTGCAGTTACTTTCTCTGAAGGGTTGAGACGGATTGGGCGTTGGGCGTTCATGGGAACTTCAATTGAGTGCTTGGAGATACCTGCATCTGTAACCGAAATCGATGAGCAAGCTTTTATATCGTGCGATTCCTTGAAGGTAATCAAGGTCAGGAAAGGCAACAAGGTCTATGACAGCCGTAAGGGATGCAATGCAATCATCGAGAGTGCGACAGGCAGGTTATTTCGCGGTAGCGAAGGAACGACGATTGTCCCTGACGGAGTAAAGGTAATATCAAGTTGTGCATTCTACGGAAGTAAAATAAAGAAGATAAAGCTGCCTTCATCCCTTGAGGCCATTGAGAGAGGTGCTTTTATGTGTTGTAAGGAACTCAAGAAACTGGTTATTCCCGGTAGTGTGAGGAGAATCCATTACGAAATCCTTATGGATAGTGGAGTTGAAGAACTTGTAGTGGAGAATGGCGTGGAAAATATTCCTCAAAGTGCTTTCTATGGGTGTCCGAAACTGAGGTATGTCTCTCTTCCTGAATCTCTCAAGGAGTTCGGCCGTTATGGTGCTGTATTCGTTGACTGCCCCGAGCTTGTGAGGGTTGATGTAGACAAGGACAACGAATGTTATTACAGCAACGGGCAGGTACTTGTTGACAAAAGGACAAAGACAATCATTGATGGCTGGGGTACAGAAATCTGTAATGCGGCTGACTTCCCCAAAGAACTGCTTCCCACGAGGATAGGCAATAATGCTTTCAGGAAGCATAGTCTTCTGAGGTATGTGATATTGCCCGCGACAATAGAGTCGGTAGGTGACGGCGCCTTTTCTGGTTGCAAGAGCCTTCGTCAGCTGAATTGTCACGCAGTAGTCCCGCCGGTTTTGGGGAAAGATGTTTTTAAGCTTGATGAAGTCAATGGTATTGTACTTACTCCTTTGCAAGAACAGTTGAACTTGCTTGTCCCCGAAGCCTCAGTCGAGGCATACAAAAATGCTCTCGGTTGGAAAGAATTCAAGAATATAATTGATATAAGATAAACACTGAAAAACTCAATGACTGCTGAACAGTTCAAGAAACGTTTCGTATGTATATATCCCAAGCTCTTCGCTGTTGCCATGGCTAACATAGGCAACTGTGAGGATGCCAAGGATGTAATGCAGTCATTGTACCTGAAACTCTGGGAGAGGCGTGACGAACTGGCGGGGGTTGACAATGATATCGGCTATTGCAGGGTGATGCTGCTTAACATCTGCCGCAGCAGGTGGCGTTCAAAGGCATTGGAGCCTGAATGGGCTGCTGAAGAGGAGGTGAATGTTGTTGATGATGTAATGGCGCAGGGCATCGAGGCCGATGATATAAAGGAAAAAGTGGAACGGTTCGTTGCCCGTTTGCCCGAGAAGCAGAGACGGATAATGACAATGCGTATGCAGGGGGCAACGACGGATGAGATAATTGAGGCTACAGGATTGAGTGTAGATAATGTCCGCACGATACTCTCGCGGACAAGACAACTGATAAGGGAATTTTATAACAAGTTAAACAGATAGCATTATGGATTACAAGGTTTTGAAAGAAAAATTCTTCCTGGGCACATCGACCCGTGAGGAGGAAGAGGAACTCCGTCGCTATCTGATGGGCGATGACCTGCCGGCAGAGGCTTTGGAGGATAAGGACCTGTTGCTGGCGATGCTGCAGCCTGCCGAGTTCGATTGCAGTGAGGCAATGGAAGAGGTGTCTGCTATGATTGACGGGCTTGCGGCGCAGGAAGCTGCAACCTCCCAAAAACGTCCGTTGCGCAGGGTGGTGCGCTATCTTTATCCGGCTGTGGCTGTAGCCGCGGTGTTGGCACTCTTTTTCCTGGTTGTACCTTATTCCGACAATGGTGTGGTGCAGGGTAATGCCACGGACGGTGCAGGAGAAATAGTGGTTGTCAATGTTGGTGAACCGCCCGGACACGTAATAGGAGATGACTCCTTTGTGCTCAGCGAACCTGATTTGATTCCCTTGTTACCGTCCGAGGGAGAAAAGAAGATGCCTGCTGTTGAAGAGCCTCTATTGGCTGATGATGTGACAGAGAAGGCGGTTAAGCCTGCGCTTGACAAGGTGCATGAACCCGTCGTCCAGCGTACCGGCAATCTTGAAGCCGACCCCGAACTTCTTGCCGCCTTGTCTGGAAAGGAAACTGCAAATGAGGAGCATCTTATAGTGAAAAGGACCGGTTATCTTCCTCCGGAACGCGTGGAGAGTATTGGAGACAATATGTCAACGGCGGCAACTGCAGGTGATGATACATACTCCGACCCGCAAGATGCCATAAAGCACATTGATGCTCTGTTTGCAATATTCTCTGATGCTGCTTCTGGCGGTGTCGAGGAGCAGAGGAAGCACTTCAAGCGGTTTGTGGCTTTGAATGATAAATAAGAAAATGACTTTTGGAAACTTAATCATATGAGAACTAAATTATTGATGATTCTATTTCTCTGCCTGCCCCTGAGCCTGACTGCAAGCAATGCCGGGGATAATGGCTATGATGACATAGACGGGTTCTTCGGTTATTGCAGCAGACTGAAATCACCCGGGCTGCGCTATACATACATATCGAGCCAGATGATAAAGAGGGTATCTGCTCTGCCTATGGGTGATTTTGACCTGAAACCGATAAGCGACAAGATTGATTTTGTGCAGAGTGTATATGTGGTCACGGAGTTCGACTCTTCAAAGGAGTGTGCACTCAAGGCCGAGGCTCTTCCGCAGGCCGCTATCGAGAACGGCTTTGAACGTGTGATATCTTTCAACAAGGATGGCTCCCACACAAATATCCTCATGAAAAGCGGTGAAGGAGGTTTCAATGCCATGCTTATGGTAAATGTCTTGTATGATGACAAAGGGGAGCTGGAGCTTGTCGTTGCCGCGTTTATTGGAGGTGTCTTCTCGGATGAAGAGATACTCACGCTAATGAAGTTTTGAGCTATGAAAACCATTATATGAATATGAGAAAAATAATTATATCGATATTGTTGTTGCTGCCAATGGCAGTGCTTGCGCAGAAGTTTACGGAGTATGACCGCAGGGTCTTCAACGAGGGGCAGTTCCTCAGACGAGGTGATGTAGAACTTGCACCCGACGATGTCCGTTGGGACCCTATCAACCCTCTGAAGTTGTACAGTATAAACAACAAGGGTGACGAGACCATTGTGATATTCTCATACTCGATACATTCCGACTCCCAGTGGGTTACTTTCAGCAAGGGTATATATATTGAGGATGATGATAGCGGTGATGTGTATAAGGTACGTGGTTATATGGACGGGCTCACAATGGACCGTCTGCTCATCATAAAAGGTTGCCGGGGTGAGAATGTGCTTGTGCCGTTACGTTTCCCTAAACTGAAACGTAAGGTAAAGAGCATAACTATCCACAGCCCCGGGCACGAGGATGATATTAAACCAACGAACAGCAAAGGCGACAAGAATCCGGTTCTCGCTTCCAAGGTAAAGGTGAAGAAGTACAAGGATAAGCATAGGTTGCGTGAGGTGTTCAAATGAACTGAAACGAAAGTGAGATCTGAAATGGTGTTTCGGCTCTCACTTTCGCTTTTCATTGCTCCATCACTTTGCTCCATTCGTAAAAATTGACAATAATGGGGTTGTTCTCAAGATTTATTCCTACATTTGTCTTCATTACGCTATGAGGAAAATCTTTAACTACATATCTCTGTCCCTGTTTGTCGCACTGATGCTGGCGGTTGGCTCATGCGGCGGGGGTGTGTCTGCCTTGCATAGTGCAAAGGTTGACTCTCTGTCCCATGCACTCTCGGCAAGGCGTTACTCCGGCCTCGCGGCATTGGATGCTGTTGCCGACACTCTGTCGGCTGTGGCTGCAGGTGATGATGAGGCGCAGATGATTGCTGCAAATGCCCGTGCCTACGTGGATATGATGCGCATGGATTATGCGAGGGCGTATGAGGATTATGAGTCTGTGTCAAAGAACTCGCGTTGCGAGATTGAGCGTCTTGTAGCCGATGTGGGGCTGATGACGGTGTGTTATCGCGTGTCGGAGAACAGGCTTTTCTTTGACCACCGTGCCGATGCACTTTCAAGGATAAGGAGAATAAATGAGGAGGCCGGATTGTTGGGCGGTGCCGACAAGGAGCGCTTCATGCGCGCGAAAATAGAGTTCGGGATTGTCTCAATCTGCTACTTCTCGAACCTGAGCATGCAGCCGGAGAAGAAGAGGGCATTGCAGTATCTGAAACAGAATATTGATGAGTGTGACGATATCTCCCTGAAGTTATATGCAAAGATGATTATCGCCAACAATGTAAGTGACGACATCGAAAGGCTCAAGATGCTTTGCGATGGTGTGGCATTGGCGAAGGATAAAGGTGACAGATGGCTTGAGGCCAACTACAATCTGCTGTTGGCTATCAGCCTGCGTGACAGCCTGCGCCTTAAGAGGTTCGGAAAGGAACTGCCGGAATATGGTGTGGTGCTGAACCCGGGGCGGATCCCCAGTGATGAGTTTGCTCTCTCTTTGGCACTGAAGGCTGCCGACGGCTTCAAGGAGTATGGCGACGGTTATATGAATATCGAGGCTCTTTCTGTCGCGGCATCGTGCAACACCGAGTATGGACGGTATGAGAATGCACTGCAATATGTGGAACGCGCCCTCTCGCTTGTCAATGACTATTATAGGAACTATTACCCCTCAAGGGAAGAACTTTGCAGCAATACCCTTGATGCTTACAGCGAGGGAGCTTATGTTGATGATGTCTCGGTAGACGGTGTCTATGATATCCCGGAGTGTATGCTGAGTGTGCGCCGTGAGGCAAGCTGTGCCTTTGCCGGCCTGGGTGAGATTGAGGCCTCTAACGTCAACCGTAATGCCTATCTGGAGCTGTTGGCAACGACACGCCTGAACAAGCACCTCGAGAGTCGTGTCTCCATTGCCGAAGAGAGTGCCTCGGAACTTGATATACTGCTTGCTGTGGCTGCAATCCTTCTTCTTGTGGTGATGATGCTTGTCTTTATCTTCTACCGCCGCAGGCGCAGACACGAACAGCTGTATTCGTCGAGTCTGAACCGTCTGCAGGTGGTGTGCCGTCGACTGCTCTCGTCCCTGTCGCACGAGGTCGGCAGCAAAGAGGAGTTGTGCCGCATACTGTCGCAGGTGCTGGATGATAATCTTGGCGACTTCTCGGGACTTACCCGTTTTTCTGTTGCAGTACCATTGGAGGCTGCCGGCAGCGGGTTGTCTTATTTCTATGAATTTGAACTCTGTTATATGAACGGTCGCGAGCCCGATACTCTTTACGTGGGTACCGCCCAACCGCTCATACCTGAGAAATATGCGGTTATATCCATGCTTGTGCCGTATGTGGCTGTGGCTGTGGAGGAGGGTATGAGGCTCTCCGACATCAGTGATGAACGCGAGAGGGCCGAGGAAGAGAGACGTGCCTATTCGATATATCTTGCCGGTCACAAGCGCGAGAATCTGCTCAAGCGTGTATCGGTGTCAGTGGTCACCGGAATGCGTCCGTTCATGGACAGGATGGTGAGGGAACTGAAGGAACTGCAGAGTGTCATATCACCGGCCGATGCGGAGCGTAAGCTGCAATATGTGTCGGAACTGGCCGACAGGCTCGATGAGTTCAATGTGATTCTTGAGCGCTGGATAAAGATGCGTCAGGGTGAGTTGCATCTGCAAGTGGAGAATTTTCCGGTGGCCGATATCTTCCGTATTGTGGAGAAGAGCCGTGCGTTGCTCGGGAGACGCGGTATAGCACTCGATGTAAAGGAGAACGGCGCTGTAGTGAAAGCCGACAAGGCTCTTACACTGTTTATGGTGAATACACTTATAGACAATGCTTCCAAGTTCACGCCCGAGGGCGGTGTCGTGACACTCGAGAGCGTGGTGGGTGACAGCTATGTAGAGATTGCTGTGAGTGACACCGGTGTAGGTATATCGCAGAGTGACATCGACCGCATATTGGGCGAGAAGGTGTACGATGCGTCGCAGATAGGCAAGGACAACGAGCTGCTGCAGACGAAGAAGAAGGGTGGTGGCTTCGGGTTGATGAACTGCAAGGGTATAATTGACAAGTACCGCAAGACTGATGCACTCTTCTCGGTATGCTCCATGGACATCGTGAGCAACAAGGGCAAGGGAAGCCGTTTCTCTTTCCGCCTGCCGAAGGGTGTGCTGCGTGTTATTCTTCTGCTTGCCATGCTGTTGCCCGGCCGTCTGTCGGCAATGGACAGTATACTCGCGCAGGTATCAGCGAGTGCCGATTCTGTCTATTACAGCAATGTTGAGGGTGACTTTGAGCGCGCGTTTGTCCATGCACAGGGTGCTTTGGAACTTCTGAACAGGTATTATAAGGAGAATGTGGGCGGTGTTGATACGCTGACGCTCTATTCGGGCAGTCCAAATGAACTGAAATGGTGGCGCGAGGCGCTCTTTGCCGACTCGCTCATGGAGGATATTTATTATAACATACTCGATATACGCAATGAGACGACAGTTGCGTCCTTGGCATTGCAGCGCTGGCAACCGTATCGCTTCAACAATTACATATACACTACGCTTTACCGTCTGGTGCACGAGGACAAGGGCATTGCGCAGATGTATGAGACGGCACTGGCAAGGCTCAACTACCGTGTGGCTGCTGTGGCGCTCCTGTTCTTCCTGTTGACAATGCTTGTACTCTATTTTATCGTTTCGTATGTGCGTCACGCTGTCATAGTGAAGAACAATGAACGTATGTTGATTGATGTGAACGGACGTCTGTTGCAGGTGGCTGCAGGGGAGCGTCGCAGGGCTCCCGAAGAGCTGTTGCAGGCAATCGTGGATGAGATATATGGCTGTGCGGGTGAGAATATGCGCATGGGCAGTGTCGCTATGATGCTTCGCAGGGAGCAGGATAACGTGTCGGCACGGGCTGGCGAGGAGCAACCGGTGTATGGCAATGACAATATCTTCATGCTCGGTGTCATTGACAGTGGAATGCCTTATATCTCTCCCGACAGGTTAAGGCGTGTGATACCGCTCCATGTGGTGATGTCTGGCAACAGGAGTCTCATCGGTGCCATGGAGGTGGTGACAATGCGTCCGCTTGCCGATGACGAGATTCTTAACCTTGAACTCGTTGCAAGCTATGCTGCTTCTGTAGCTTACCATGCGGTTGTGAGGGTAGCTGACAGTTATATGGTGCTTGACGAGGCCGAGGAAGAGGCAGAGCGTCTGAAATATGAGGAGAACCGTCTGCATGTACAGAATATGGTTCTTGACAACTGCTTGTCGGCATTGAAACATGAGACGATATATTACCCCAGCCGCATACGTGACCTTGCAAGGCAGGCACAGACCGGTGGTGATGACAGCACGCTGCTCCCGTCGATGGCCGAGCTGATGGAGTATTATACATCGATATTCGGAATACTGAGCAACTGTGCGAAACGCGAACTTGACGACAGGTGCTTCGCTGTCTCAAAGGTGGGGTTGCAACAACTGTTCGACCATGCAGCATCATATCTCAAACGCCGTTGCCGTAAGGCCGGGGTCGGGGTAACATTGGAAGTTGAACCTACAACGGCTGTGGTGAGTGTGGACGTTGACCTTGTGGAGTTCCTGTTTGATTCGCTCATTGACGCTGCACTGAAAGTCAACAGGCCCGGTGTGATGAGGCTGAAGGCTACGGACGACGGTGGTGACTCGGTTAAGGTGGAACTTGTCGATACACGTCGTGAGGTGGCGAGTGAGGAACTTGCCGACATGTTCATGCCTACAGAACGCAACCTCTCGCCTGACGGCACTCTTGTCGGCATGGAGTATCTTGTGGCGAAGGAGATTGTAAGGCTGCACGAGGACAATACCGGGCGTCGCGGCAGCAGAATGGAGGCCCGTTCCGATGTGGAGGGTACGGTGATACTTTTCACTCTCCCTAAATGATGATAAAAACAGAATTATATATGGAAAAGAAATTTACTGTAATAATTGTTGAGGATGCGCGCCTTGAACTGAAGGGCACCGAGGAAATTTTCCGCACCGATGTACCCGAGGCCGATATAATAGGTGTGGCATCGAACGAGAGCGAGCTTGAAGCCTTGCTTGCAAAGGCTGTTCCCGACCTGCTGCTGCTTGACCTTGGCCTGGGTGGCTCTACCACGGTGGGAGTAGAGATATGTGCAAAGGTGAAGAAAGAGCATCCGCAGATGAAGGTTCTTGTATTCACGGGTGAGCTCCTGAACGAGAAGCTGTGGGTTGATGTACTCTCGGCAGGTGCCGACGGCATAACGCTGAAGACCGGTGAACTGCTGACAAAGTATGAGATAAACAATGTCATGGCAGGCAAGAGGAATGTCTTCAACCAGCCGATACTTGAGAAGATTGTGGAGCGTTTCAGTGAGAGTGTCATGCGTGACACGGTACGCCAGAAGTCGCTCATAGAGTATGAGATTGACCGTTATGACGAGTGTTTTCTGCGTCACCTGGCGCTTGGCTACACAAAGGAGATGATATCTTCTCTCAAGAGTATGCCTTTTGGAGTGAAGTCGCTTGAGAAACGTCAGGCCGATCTTGTCTCCCGTCTCTTCCCCGATAGCGAACAGCGCGGCATAAACGTTACACGTCTGGTTGTACGTGCCATTGAACTGCATATCATTGATGTAGAAAATCTTGAGGCTGATGAGTGACAGAAGGTCGGCATATTATCCTGCGTTGGCATACTCGCTGCTGTTGCTGCTGGTATGGGGCGGCTCATGGCTCATAGCTGTGCTGCAGCTGTTCATGGGTGACCTGTTTGACGTTAATTCGCTGGTGAGCGGTGAGGGTGTGCGATGGGCTTTGTTCAGTGTGGGCTCCTCTGTGGAAGCCGCACCTTGGGGTACGGCGTTTTTCCTGCTCTTTATTGCCGGGTTGCTCGACGGTTCGGGGCTGTTGCGTCTTGTGGGCAATATATTCAAAAGGCGTGTCAGCGGCAATGAACTGCGCTCGTTGCTCTTTGCGCTGTCGGCATTGCTGCTGTATGTGGTGGTGCTGTTCCTTTTTACGGTCTCTCCGTGGGATGCCTTGCGTGGCGTGACGGGTGACATCGGCAACTCTCCGCTGTCTCACGGTCGGTTGTTGTTGCTGTTTATCGGGGTGCTGATGACGGCGCTGGTATATGGCTTCATGTACGGCAACTACCGCACGGTGGTGGATGTCATTGGTTCTGCGGCAGGTCTTGTACGGCAGTTTGTGCCTGCTTTGTTGGCGATGCTGCCTGCTTCGGGCCTTATGCCATGCCTGCATTATACAGGGTTGGATGTAATGCTCGGTATTGGCAATGAGAATGCAACGGCAGCGGAAACTGTCATCTACTGTCTGCCGTTTGTGTATATGGCAGTAGTGTGCCTTGTACGGAAAAGGTGATTACTCAATAAAGATGCTTGAACCTACACGTATGTGTGTGCTGCCGTGGTTGATAGCGATGGGGTAGTCGTCGCTCATGCCGGCCGAAATGATGGAGAATCTCTCGTCCCTGGCAAAGAAACGGCCCTTTATCTCGTCGAATAGATCTTTTACAGCGGCAAACTCCTCATCAATCTGCTCTCTGTTGTCGGTGTTGCTTGCCATACACATGAGTCCGCGTAACTCTACATTTTCAAGTCCGCGCCATGAGCCCTCTTCGAGCATGGCTGTGCATTCCGACGGCAGGAAACCGAATTTTGTCTCCTCCTGTGCTATGTGTATCTGCAGCAGGCATGGGATTCTGCGACCCACCTTGGCTCCCTGCTTGTTGACCTCCTGTAACAGACGCAGGCTGTCGATGCTGTGTATGAGGTGAATGAACGGAGCGATATATTTTATCTTGTTGCTCTGCAAATGGCCTATGAAGTGCCAGTTGATATCCTTCGGAAGCTGTTGCTGCTTGACGATAAGGTCCTGGGCCTTGCTCTCGCCGAAATCCCGCTGGCCGGCTGCATAAGCGGCTTCAATTGCTTCCACGGGGTGATATTTTGATACGGCAATAAGTGTCACCCCCTGTGGAAGGGTGGCACGTATTGCCTCTATTCTTTTTCCTATGTAGCTGTTATCCTTCATAATGGAAGATGTCCACAATTGGGCTCTCGTTTACCGATGCGAGAGTGTAGTCCATGATTGAATCCTCCATGTGCTTGTTGAGGTTCTTTACGGCACTTGTTACGTCATCGGCCTTTACAAGGATGACAACCGAAGATTTCTTCTCCTTTGCCGATACCTCGTCAATGGTAACCATTGTGATTTTGCACTTATACCATTTGTCGGCAGTCTCACTGAGGCTGTCCACAAGCTCGTTGTACTTTGTGCGCTCCATCTTGTTGATGTTGAACTCGCCTGTAACCTGTGGCTGGAGCTCCTGTGTAAGACGCTTCTCAATCTCGGTGAAGGTGAAGCCCTGCACCAGATATACCTCATTCACTTTTGTATTCAGGCCTTTCTCGCCTGCGCGCTCGTATGTGACTTTGCACTCGAACCAACTCTGTACCATATCTATTTGTCTTTTTTCTGTTAATAATGTGCTACGGCCGATGCCGTGACCGCAAAGGTAGTAAATCAAAAGTTTTATTCACTCTTTTTTCTACCATTTTTTCTTTGTCTTTTTGGTGGGAGTTGGCTTTTCAGCAGAGTATGGTGATTCGGAATTGGCTTCGCTTCTCTCGCCCATCCCTTTTAGGGATTCCTTTGCAAGAAACAAGAACGCTGTCGCGTTTCTGCTGATTTTCATTTTGCGTCAGCCGGTAAAGGCTCAACGTAAAAAGTTGAGGGGTACAAAATAAATGTTTATTTTTGCTGTCAAC
>CALCYA010000103.1 GCA_937906165.1 uncultured Bacteroidales bacterium
GGTCGCTGGTGCAGATACTGCTCATTGTTACGCGAACAATGGCATCGGTAGGTTCAATAAGTATAGGCTTCGGCTTATCTACCAAAGCGAACTTTCCTTTTTCGATGTATGTGTATGCTAACATAATTGTCTGAATATTTATTCTTCCAACTTCCAACCGCAGTCTCCGTGGTAAATCATCTGCCTGGTCATGCCGCCATCGATGCAGATGTTCTCGCCTGTTATAAAGCCGGCCTTGTCGCTACAAAGGAACAGCACCATATTGGCAATATCCATGGGATTTCCCACTCTGCCGGCAGGTTGCTGCGTTGCATCAGGGCCTTCGTAAACGGTGTACACCGTATCTATCCAGCCCGGGGATATGGAGTTCACCCTTGCTTTTCCCGACAGACTCACCGCCAATGCGTGTGTGAGTGCGGCAATGCCGCCTTTGGCTGCTGTATAGCTCTCGGTCTGCGGTTGGCTCATACGGTCACGCGAGGAGGAGATGTTGATAATGGATGCTCCCTTTGCCAAATTTGGCATAAAGAGCTTGGCCAGATAGAATGGTGCGGTCACCCCCACACTCAGGGCATACTGGAACTCCTCGTAGGAACATTCATCAATGCCTTTCATCAATGGCAAGGCATTGTTGACGATAACATCAACTTTGTTGTGCTTGCTCAAAACCTCGGCGGCAAATGCCTCCAGTACCTCTTTCCTGGAGATATCCCCAACAAAGTGTTCGCCCTCTTGCTTGTCAATCACATATACTATGGCTCCCTGAGTACGGAACTCACTGGCAATGCATCGGCCAATGCCGTTGGCACCACCGGTTACTATGACTACTTTATCTTTGAATGTACTGTCCATACTTTGTCGTTTATTTCACAAATATAATTATTCCTTTCAAATTTTTACATTAATTCTTTATCTTTGGGCCGGCAGGCCGCACTCCTTTGTAAATTTGAAAACAACAAACAGATTCTATGAGTACACTTGAAAGGGCTATCGAGATTGCTACCGAGGCGCACCGTGGGCAACTGGACAAGGCCGGTAATGAGTATATAGGCCATCCTTTGCGTGTGATGGCAGCAGGAAAAACTGCTGACGAGAAGATTGTGGGCGTGTTGCACGATGTAGTGGAGGACAGTGACTGGACATTCGAACGGCTTTCGGCAGAGGGCTTTTCGGCAGATGTTATCGAGGCTCTGCGCTGTGTGACTAAGCTCTCGGAGGATGAACCGTACGACAAGTTCATAGCACGCGTGAAGAGCAATCCTCTGTCTGTGGCGGTCAAGCTGAATGACCTGGCGGACAACATGGATATCCGTCGCTTGCCTTATCTGTCGGATAAGGACGTGAAGAGGTTGAAGAAATACCTCAAGGCGTACAAACAGCTTACTGGTGAGCCCACCTATTCGGTCTATGCCTGCAGGCAGGAGTTCCCTAATGCCTATAACCAATGGAGTGCCGAGGATGATGCCGGGCTTGAGCGTATGTGGTGCGAGGGTGCTACGGTGGATGAGCTAGCGGCGCATTTCCAGCGCAAGCCGGGTGCAATACGTTCGCGCATAAAGAAACTGGAACTTGAAGAGAAGTACGGATGATGTCACGCATTGGTTTTTATATAATTTTTGTAACGTCTTTATTGATAAATCGTAATATGGGATTTCTTGACAGATTGTTCGGGAGAGAAAAGAAGACCGACCAGGTTACTCTCACTCTGCCGACCGAGAGTTTCGCGGTTGTAAGGGCCGATGATGCCGAGAAGGGCAAGGCTCTTATGGTCATAAACACTTCGCTTGCCGCGCGCAAGGACGATGTACAGCTTAAGCAGGTTTTTGCCTGTTTCTGTTCTGTTGTCTTCGACTATCGCGATGTCGATGAGGAGCTGTGGCCCACGCAGGAGGAGTTCAATGTGATGCAGCAGTTCACCGAGGTGGTCGACAAAGGTATAAAGGGCGATCCCGACCACCCCAATGCTCTTTTTGTGGCAAGGGTGACCAATGGCGGCACTTGCCAGGTGATGTGGATGCTTAATGACCCGGACACGGCAGCAAGCTATCTGGACAAGATGATAGCAGACGGTAGTGCAGTGAGGGAGTTTGAATACAGCATAGAGGGTGACCCGCAGTGGGAATCTATCGGGTGGTTCCTTCAGGATTTTACCAAGAATAAGTAGGGGGATAACGTTTGACGGTTAACGGGTTAGGGGATATAGGTGAAGGGTTGGAGATGAAAGGTGAAACGGGTTTTGTTTAAGGTTCGCTTGCACGAGTTTTCCGTTTGAAGAGTGTTCATTAAGGACTTTTGAGGCCTTTATGATAAGACTCAATGAACTATTTTAACTCCCGATTCTTGTCTGTTATCGATATTTTCCATAACTTGCCATTGTTAACCGCAGCTGCGGTATCTGTCTAATGATAATCTATTATTGAACACACTTATGGAAAAGAAAACCAATAGCCTGTGGAACTGGTTCAAAGGTTCACAAAACGAAGAAAAACAAGATGCTGACCGCTATTCTGCTTCAATTGAAATGGAGAAGCAGATAGGAGAGCAGATATACAATGCCTTGCAGGGTAGTGTGGTCGAGGAGGTGTTGAACAAGACAAAGGTGTCTAACAGCGATGCCTATTGGAGGAGCACCATGGAGGGGCATAGCCTGAAGGTTGAGAAGGAGCTTCTGTCCGATTTTTACGAGTTGTGCAACGATGTGAAGCTGAAGCTGGGTTTTGACGAAAAGGTGGACTTCTACATAACCGGTGATTCCTCGGTGAATGCATTCTCTGTGGCTGCCGAGAGTGAGGACGAGCCGCATATCGTGAATATCAATTCGGCCCTCTTCGGGTTAATGAGCAATGACGAGCTGCGCTTTGTTGTTGGTCACGAACTCGGTCATCTAATAAACAAGGATACAGCGCTCGCAAGGCTCATCAGTTTTGTGTTTCCGCCAGATGCCAATGTTCCTGTGACACTGCAATACAAGATACGTCTTCACGAGCAATTGGCCGAGCTTGTTGCCGACAGATACGGATACCTGGCAACAGGCAATCTGGGTGCCTGCGTTACTGCTTTCTTCAAGTTGGCTTCGGGGCTCGACCTGGAGAAGATGAATGTCAGCATTGAAGCACTTATTGCCGATAACAACAGAAGGCTTAACTACTTCCTGAACGACAAGGGTGTGAGCAGGGCATCGCATCCGGTGAACCCTATAAGGGTGCAGGCGCTCAATCTGTTCGCTACGGCCCAAAGCAAGGCTGAGCTGGACAAGGGAATGGATGAACTGATATCGATACTGTTGAAGATAGGATGCAGCGAACTGGACGAGCACACGGCACGCTTCATTGCATCGGCCGGTCTCATTGTTGCAAATACCGATTCTGCTGTTGCGAAGGAGGAAGTGGAGCAGATAATACACTCTTTGGCCGGTATGAAGATATTCCCCAGAAAATTCCTGGATGAGATTGCCGAGGGTGATGTAGTAAAGACATTCAACGATGCTGTGGGCAAGATTCTTGAGATTAACCCGGGAATGAGGGAGGGAATGCTCCAATACATGATTCACATAGTCCTCTCTGACAAGATCATTGCCAAGGAAGAGGTTGAACTGATATATAATTTCGGCAACAGCATAGGTCTTAGCGAAATTGAGATTGCAACAGCCATTGCCGAGTCAATACAGCAATGCTATGTACCGAGTCTTGATGCGATATGCTGATAGCAAATAGTGGCTCACCTGCAAACTATAGGGGGAATATCTTTTTAACACAGACAAAACATTAAACAA
>CALCYA010000104.1 GCA_937906165.1 uncultured Bacteroidales bacterium
TTAATGTTTTGTCTGTGTTAAAAAGATATTCCCCCTATAGTTTGCAGGTGAGCCCGTATATGCCGTCCCGAATGAATATGAGGGATCTGAAGAAATAGAAGTTCTCCCCTCATTTCAATCTTAGAGGTGAAAAGCACGCGAATTAACTGTATAGATTACCATATTGAACTCACATTAGTAAACTGTTCAAATCTCTAAAAAACTTGGCGATATAATTTAAACTGCTTCTAACATTTTTTATAATTTCATACCGCTTTATATTGTTTTTGTCAGTTTATTCCGTAACTTAGCCCCAAATAGGCAAGTTTCTGCCATAAAGCATTGCGCGATAAACAAAAAAATACAATATGAAGCTTAAATCTTTACTTTCATCATTGATTGCCATGCTTGCCTTTACAGCATGGGCACAGACATCATCTGACCTCATCAACAACGCGGCCAGATACTACGCTGAGTACAAGAATCTTTTCAAGGACGAAATCTGTACCGAGTTGAAGGACGCTTACAACGCCATGAGCGAGGAACAGTTCCTCACATATCTCGGAGGATACCCACAGGAACTTGTAGACCTTGCACTCAAGGTAAAGAACAACACCTGGGCTGAATACGAAAAGGATTTCCGCGTTGCAGACTACAAACCATACAGCCCTGCATACGAATGGGGAATGAGCTATCTGAAGTGCAACCCTTATAGCGACCTTAACAACCCCACTGGAATCGCATGCAAACAGGGAGACATTGTCCTGTTCTTCCTTGACAAACAGGTAAAATTACCTGCTAGAATTGGTGTAACAGAAGTTATAGGAAACTCCATCTACGGCAGCGGAGAAACATATTTGACAAAAGGCATGAACGTCTATGTGGTTAATAGGGACTGCTCATTGTTCATAAACTATGACGTGGAGACCAATTCCTCGGATGATAGCCCAAGACTCGCTGATTATCCCGACGTAAGGATACACATCGAGGGTGGTAGGGTAAACGGATATTTTAACAAGAGCCGCCACACGAACGAGGACTGGGTGAAGATGCTGGGCAGCATCATGACAGACGAGATTGTCAATGTCAAAGGAGACGGTGTACTGTTCCACATGCACCGCGACCGAGTGGCTGCAGTGTGCCCCGACAACATCTACGAATCCATTGACTGGTGGGACACCATTGTACAGTGGCAGAAGGAGCTGATGGGCGCCACACAGTATGCCGACCGCTGGAACAACCTCATGATGTGCTGCGACGGAGAGGGACAGTACATGTTTGCCACATGGTACTACACATACTATGAGTACAGCACACTTAAGGATGTGCTCCCGTATGAGACGGTAAAGGCAAACCCCGGCTATCTTTGGGGACCGGCACATGAGATTGGACATATGAACCAGGGACCTATAAACATTGTATCATGTACAGAAGTCAGCAACAACCTCTTCGCGAACATGGTTGTACAGCGCTTTGGTAAGACAACCACACGTGGCCAAAAGATGGATGTGTGCTATGACGACTGGTTCAAAAAGGTCCCATTCCCTCTGCGCAGCGAGGTATTCAGCAAGACACGTATGTATTGGCAGCTCTATCTCTACTTCCATGAGATTGGACACGACAAGACATTCTTCCCAAGACTGTTCGAGCACCTGCGCAAGAATCCGATGAGTTCTACGAGCGGCGTGAACGGCAAGTTCAATCAGTTGCGTTTTGCCGAAGCCTGCTGTGAGGTCGCACAGATGGACCTGAGCGAGTTCTTTGAAGTATGGGGTTTCTTTGAGCCAATGTACAATGCCTACGTAGGAGACTACAATGACTACTATGTTACACTGTCCAGCACAGATGCCACTGACAGCCGTCTAAAGATGGAGGGATACAGCAAGAAAGGCGGCCACTTGATGTTTCTTGAGGATCGTGTGAAGCCCTCGAAGAGAGGCGACGGTGTGAACGGCTACCGTGCCGACTGGAATGACGAGGTCCCTGTGGGCTCGGCCGGCGATGTCGGACAGTGGGAGGATTATCTTGACGAAAGCGTAAAGGCCGAGGGTTATGTGTTCAGCCTCTCATCGGGCGCAGTGAATATCCTGCTTAAGGAGAATGCCGGCGGTGCTGTAGGATTCAAGGTTTACAACAACAAAGGCAAGCTAATCGGCGTATCGAACCGCTACAAGATCAAGATTCCCACCGGTTACGGATACAGCAACATACGCGTGGTGGCAGCACAGGCCGACGGAACAGATGCAGATATTCCGTCAGCCATTGAAGCCGGAACAGAGGAGCATCAGCTGGCAGCCCTTGAAGCTATCATAACAAGCGCCGAGAGTATCCTGTCACGCACGTCCACCAACGGAAAAGATGTTGGCAAATACCGCGAAGAGGCTGTTGCATCACTGCGCAGCATCCTTGGAAGCGCAAAGGAGGCATACGAGAACAAGGATCAGAGCACATTCACATACGGTCAATGGGCTGAATTCCTGAGCAAAGAGATAAACAGGATTATTGCAGACAAAAACTCCAGAATACTTATTCTTGACAAGAATTACTACACTCTTGCAAACAGGTCATCAACTGCCATAGGTCTTGGCTACTATAACAGCAAGATTGCAGGAGTAAAGATAGCACAAGTCCCCAACAACAGCGACGACCGCAGATGGGAGTTTGAGCCAACCGGAAAAAATGATGAGTTCTACATAAAGAATATAGGTACTGGACTGTACATCACCACCATATCAAAGACACAAGCAGCCACAATGACAGCTACAGAAAGCAGCAATGCGGCAAAATTCACGGCTGTTTACAATGATGACGAGACAGTGTCATTACTTTACAACAACGACAGTTCAGTTGCACTTAGCCTCAGCAGCGACAACAGCACAATCATCGGCGGTTATGCGAACGAGAACAGAGGCAAATGGCGCGTAAAGCTTGTAGTGGAGAACAACACTGCCATTGAAGGCATAGAGGAGGTTGAACCCGTGTCAGAGGGAACCTATGACCTGACAGGCCGCAAGATCGAGGATATAACAAAGCCAGGCATTTATATCATCAACGGCAAAAAGGTATTTGTAAAATAGAAGATTAACAGAATGGGCCAAAAGCCTATATAAAGACGAAGCGCACTCCGTGGAGTGCGCTTCGTCTTTATGTAATGTAGCTGTGTTTACTGTCTGGGAGCAACGAAACGGTAAAGGTTGCAACCTATGAAGTTTCCTGTAACCAGGCAAGGATAAAGCACTGCAATCTCGGCAAGATGAGCTCCTGTATAAGCTGTAGGTACTGTCAGATAATAGAATGCATCGGCAAGACAGTGGGGGAAACCGCAATAGATGAAGAGCGGGACACCGAAAAGCAATGTAAGAGGCTTGCCTTCACGGGCAAATGTCACCACTGTTGTCATTATGAAGCCGCAGCCTATCGCCAACAGACCGGCACGGAACGGACCTATAGCCAAGCGGGACTCAAGTATCTTCTGCGCAGTTGCGCCAAGCTCGATGGGCGACATACGGGTGAGCAGTGATACGAGAAGACAGCCCACAATATTACCCATAAGGATGAAAAGCAATTCGCCGATAGCCTTGAGCCAACGTGAACGGCCATCCTCATAACGCAACGGCACAAAGCCGGCTGTTCCGGTGTACAGCTTCAGTTTGTAGTTTACCACGGTGAGCAGACCGAACGAGAACATTACTGCTCCAAGAATCTCAAGCCCCTTGCTGGTGCAGGCAAGATATCCCCACCCTGCAATGGCCACAGCTATTCCCGAGAGGATAGCGGAACGGAAAGTCGATTGTGAGTTCATTTTTATCTTGTTTTATTATTTACCATTATACAAGGCGGCCTGCGTCGGAAATCATGGTACGCAACGCTTCGTTGAAAGCACGCTCCTCCATCAGTTGTTCAAGGGGGATGTGCATACGGTAGTTCCACATGTGGTCGCGGTTCGACGGAACGTTTATGCGCTCATCATCGGGGTTGTCACGGCGCAGGCGCTCATCCATAGCCATCCAGTCCTGCCATGCGAAGAGTGCAAAGGCTGAAGGCGAGTGCAGATGCTGCTGCAATATGGCACGCGCCACCCTACCGTCCATCTCGGCAGGAGCCTTACCCTCGAAACCGAGAGCGTGGTTGTAGAACTGCTGTGTCACAGCCTCATCCTCGCGCCACCAGCCACGCAGAGTGCTCATGTCGTGTGTCGAAGGGGTTGCCACCGACAGGTAAGGATAGGCCTCGGGGCGTGCGAACGGCTCACCGTACACCTTGGGCATACGCTGTATCTCGAGCGAAAGTACCTGCAGGTTCCTCATGACCCATGGCACGCAGGCCGGAATCATACCGAGGTCCTCACCGCAGGCTGTCATGGTTGTCGACAGGAGCAGAGGCGCCAGTTTACGCATGCCCTCGCGGTACCAGAACATTGTGTGGCGGTGGTAGAAATACTCCTCATAGAGGTGGTCGTATGCTATACGGTCACCGAACTCCAGCTGCTCATATGCCTCGGTCTCGGAACCCAGAATGCGTGGAACGAACTTGTCTTCCTCATTTAGGTCGCGCATAAAGAGCACATTACCGTAGAGGCGCAGAAGAGCAGCCTTGAGAGACTCGGATAGCTTGGGAGTGCGCTCATATATATAATAGGCCAATGTATTGGCATTCCCAATCTCGGGACGGAAGGTATATGTACCGTCGGAGTGCTTGTCGAGGAAAGCCTCGGCAATGATACGTGCCTTACGTGGGAAAAGTTTCTTTAGGACATCCTCATCTATATACGGACATGTGTGTTTCTTCTCATCGAACTCGAAGCCCGTTGCCTCAATCTCGGCTTTTGTCAATGGTACATTGGGCGAGAAACTGCCGGCAAGGCCGCTCTTTGCGGTGCGCGGAATCTCCCAGATGCGGAAAAAGCCGAGCACATGGTCTATGCGGTAGGCGTCGAAGAACTTGGACATATATTGCAGACGGCGGCGCCACCAGGCATAACCGTCGGCAGCCATAGCCTTCCAGTTATATGTAGGGAAACCCCAGTTCTGACCGTCGGCCGAGAACATGTCAGGCGGTGCACCTGCCGATACCTGCAGATTGAACTGCTCCCTGTCGCACCACACGTCGACGCCGTTCGGAGCAACACCTATAGGGATATCACCCTTGAGTGCGACACCCTTGCTGTTTGCATAGAGATGTGCGTCGTTTAGCTGTGTAAAGAGCAGATACTGCACATAGCTGTAGAAGTGGACCTCGCGGACAGCATCGGAATACTCGGCCTGTACACGCTCCCATGTTGTATTGTCGTAGTAGGGGTAATCTTTCCAGTCCCAGATATTGCAATGCAGACGTGCCGAGAGGAAACGGAAGATACAGTAAGGCTTGAGCCACTGCTCCTGCTCCTTTTCAAAGGCACGGTAACCCTCGCTTGAGAGGACCTCGGAACCCACCTCGTCGAAGAGCTCGCGCAGATACTTTATCTTGAGCCTGTAGACCTGTGAATATTTCACCACAGGCATTTCATTCAGTTTCGCGCTCTCCTTGCTGTAATAGGCATTGCGCTTATCGCTTGCCAACGCAGGGAGAACGGACATATCGGCGTATATGGGGTTCAGGGCGAACACCGACACGCAGTTATATGGGTAAGAATCCTCGTTGCCGCCACAGACAGTGGTGTCATTTACCGGCAGCAGCTGCAGGATATTCTGGCCGGTCATTGAAAGCCAGTCGGCAGCGAGCTTTATGTCACCGAAGTCACCGATACCCCAGCCGTGGGCCGAGCGCAGAGAGAAGAGCGGGATAACCGTTCCCGCAATGCGCAGTTTGGGAGAGTCGAAATTCAGCTCGGGAAGCTGGTAGAAATAGTTTGTTCCTGCCTCGAAATCAGGAAGTAGGGTATGGCGGTTCTCACCCTCTTCCCAACGCACATTGCCCTCTTTATCCACTGCAATGAACTTATAATAGAGAGAACCGCTCCATATTGACTCTACATCAAATGTGACACTCCAGCGGTTGGGTACACGCTGCTGCATAGGCAGGGCCTTTGCGGGATTCCAGCCACCAAGCACTATGTTATCGCCCACAAGATAAAGGCGTTCGCCTTTTCGCAGGCCTGTCACATAAAGCGAGAAGGTAACACTGCGGTTATACCAGTTGATGCTCGGCTCGTCGAGCGTAATGCCGCGTTTGTCGAAGAAGCGGAACAGATTAGTCTGTTCGTAATAGCCCACCGGCGACTCAAGCCACATATCGTTGACAATATAATTGTGGTTGACACAGTTGAAACGGAGACGGTGCGGCGTGTATTCCCACTCGTTAGCGACACTCTCGCCGTTAAGCAAGAGTTCGTATCCGTAAAGGATGTGGTCATAATCCTCGCTCACCTCCATTGAGCCTTGCCACAGACCGTGCTGAACCTCGCGCAGCGACAGGACACCTTCGGTTTTGTTACCATTGTCGTCAAGGGAATAGCGCAGGTAGATTGTACCACCCTCGGGAGCCTCGTAACGAATGTTGAACTCTATGAATTTCATATATTTTTTTAAACCTTTTTTAAATATGAGTTAAACCTTGCGAAAATACAAAAAAATATGAGTGACACAATACTTTAGGAGAGTATTTTAGCATTGTATCTATCTTTTGCGGAGAGGCCGGATGCACGAGGTGACAGAAAGCAGGAGAAGACATACCCCATGGTTTTACCCCTGATTAGTATAACAAATAGTACCTTTTGGCAGGTAAAGGGTTAATTGATACCCTCTTTTTTGATTAATCGCGGATTTTGAACTAATTTTGCACAGTCTGCCGTAATAGGCACCAATAACATAACAGAAAATGAATTTTAAAACATCAGCCATAAGAAGCGCGTTAACGATATTGCTGCTGCTTGTTGCCTTTAGCGGAGCCTTTGCCCAGAAAAAGCAGAAGAGCAAGGAGAAACCGTTCACCTTGGTCATTGACCCCGGACACGGAGGTGTAGACCCTGGCGCATTGGGCAAAAGCGCAAAGGAGAAGGATATAAACCTGAAGGTGTCAAAGCTCTTTGCCGAGATGGTAGAAGAGGAATACCCCGAGGTGAGAATCATCTTCACACGCACCACAGACGTGCAGATTCCGCTTGTAAAACGCGCCAATATCGCCAACGATGCGAATGCCGACCTTTTCATTTCGATACACTCCAACGCCTCAAAAAGCAGGAGCGCAAAAGGCTGTGAGACCTTCACCCTGGGAGCGGGAAGCAGTGCCGAAGCGAAAGCTGCCGCAATGTACGAGAATGAGGTGATTCTGTCGGAGGAGAATTTTGAGGAGATATACAAAGGATTCGACCCGCGCTCAAGCGAGAGCTACATCATATTCGAACTGATGAGGGGCCAGGACATGGAACGCAGCGCAGAACTTGCGCAGATGGTGCAGAAAGGGATGGTCAAGAACAGCAAGCTCTACAACAGAGGTGTGTCATCAGCCGGATTCTTGGTACTGCACAGGACCGTGATGCCAAAAATTCTTGTGGAGCTCGGCTTCATAAGCAACCGCGAAGAGGAGAGATTCATCGCTTCAAAGGAGGGACAGAGGAAACTTGCCAAAGGTATATTCGAGGGGTTCTCGGAATACTACAGCCTGTACGGCAAACAGCAGAGCAGCACAAGCAAAAGCACGAGAAAGCCTGACCAAAAAACAGATGCGACCCAAGAGACAAAGAGCAGGCCTGAAGCAGAAAGCGGCACACCGGTATTCAAGGTGCAGATATTTGCCACAGACAAAAAGCTCAAGAGCAATGACAAGCGTCTGAAGGGTGTCAAGGCCGACTACTTCAAGGAAGGCAGCTGGTACAAGTACACCTACGGCGAGAGCACAGACTACAACAAGATTCTGAAAATGAGAAAAGAGATATCAAAGAAATTCAGCCAGGCGTTCATCATCGCATTCATCGACGGCAAGAAGGTGAACACAAACGAGGCTATAAGGATTTATAAAGAGAAAAAACAGAAATAAGATATGAAGAACAAGACATTGGCACGTGAATTGTGGGTAGGTTTCCTGGGTATACTCTCATTGCTCATAATCTATCTGCTCATAAACTTCTTCAAGGGTGTAAACCTGATAGACGAAGGGAACAACTACTACGTCAAATTCGACAATATAGGCGAGATAGTGAATTCAAGTCCCGTATTCATCAACGGCTACAAGGTTGGCAACGTACAGGACATAAACTACGATTTCAAGTCACAGGACGGAGCATACGTGCTCATCACAGTGGACAACAGGTTGCAGATTCCCGAAGGAAGCATTGCCGAGATTGAGACGGAGCTGCTCGGAAGCAGTACAATAAACATAAAACTGGCGAAGAACAACAGGATAATCGCTGCAGGAGACACCCTCAACGGACGATTGAACAGCGGTGCCATGGGAGAGGCAGCGAAGATGATTCCCACACTCAACAACATGTTGCCAAAGGTTGATTCGATATTGCTGTCGCTAAATACCATTCTTGCCAACCCTGCGATAAACAACACGCTCAACAACGTGGAGCAGTTGACGACACAGCTCAACAGCACATCGGCCGAGTTGAACAAAATGCTCAAGGGCGACATTGCCACAGCAGGCGAAAAACTCGTGGCGCTTGAGGACGAGATGCTGAAGCTGTCGGAGAAGCTCAATGAAATCGAGTACCAGAAGATTGTTGCATCACTTGAGGCTTCGCTCAGCAACATCGAGCAACTGACTGCCGCGCTGAACAACGGTGAGGGCACGGCAGGAATGCTCCTGAAGGACAGCACACTCTACACAAAGCTGAACAACACCTGCGAGGCTGCCACAGCACTGCTTGAGGACCTCAAGGAAAACCCCAAGAGATATGTTCACTTCTCTGTTTTCGGAAGGAAATAAGACAAACCAGCATATCGCTTTCACTTGCTTACCAGAAACCACTCTTTGTAGAGCAAAGCCCCGTGGCGGTCATACATCTTGAGCAGATAACGCCCACCGGGCAGGCCGCGCACGCCTATACGCTGCGAATATCTGCCTTTATATATGCTGCGGCCGTAGATATCAAGAACCTCTACACGGGCACCCCACGAAGGTTGCTCGGGCAACAGCAGTTCTTCGAGGAACGGACCTCCAACGGCACCATAGTTCACGAACAACGGTTCACCCTCCCTGCCATAAGCATCGACAGCAGTCACAGCCAAAGCCAAAGCCTTGAAGGAACGGCAATGCCATACAAAAGAACAGTCGGCGAGACCCGAGGCGAGGAGATTGTCAATGTTACCAACATCCACACTGTCACCCAACGAGCCGTATACATTGTAACGCACGGCAGGCTCACCTTCACGCGAAGCGACAGGATACCATTTTAGAGCAACGGCACTGTCACTCCTTAAGGAGCTATCAAGCAACGGAACAGAGGGCGCAGCCCCTTCACCCCACCACATTGGCGGCACAAAGGCTGGTGTTCTGTTCGCGGACTCATATACGGCACGTGCGCCGCTCTTGCCGTCGAGCAGATGCTCGGTGCGGAACATTATGCTGCCGGCGGTACCGGCACTGCGTGAGGTATGCAACTGGCGTTCAATCTCTACCGGACGCCACCCGCCATACTCCGGCAACAGACGGTAAACGCCTATTCCCGGCACAATGTGACGGCCATAGGAATTCTCCTGCCAATCGAGGACAAAAGGATAGAAATTATTGCCGTTGAAATAAAGCATGGGAAAAAGCGCATCCATTATACCCTCACGCATCCAGGCCTGAGCATCCTGATAGACAGCATCATAGGCGTTCCAGCCGAGCGAGCTGTAACGGGTGAGGTCATCGTATTTGCCCAATGGTGCACAGCTGACACGTACCCATGGCTTCATCGCCTTGACACAGCGGTATACCTTGCGTGCGATATCCGTTATATTGGCCCTGCGCCACTCTGCCAACGAAAGCCCCTTGCCGTGCTTACGGTAGAGAGCCGCATCGGGATAACCGTTGGTGCGGTCGGGGTAACGGACATAATCAAGGTGTATGCCGTCTATATCATATTTTTTCACAATCTCTTCAACAAGCGACACTATGTAGCCCGCCGTTGCCGGATTACCCGGCTCCATATACCACTGCCCTTTGAAGTGGGTGCAGAGGTCGCGGCGACGGCGCGGAAGAGCATTCTTGCCCTGACGGCGCACATAATCGTCCTTACCCACAGGCAATGTCACAAGCCATGCGTGCAGCTGCATTCCGCGCTTGTGGCACTCCTCTATCGCAAAGGCAAGAGGGTCGTACAACGGTGCCTTGCCCGAAGTGCCTGTGAGCAGGCGAGCAAAAGGCTCTATTGCAGAGGGGTATATGACATCACCGCGCACACGGGTCTGCAACAGCACCGTGTTGATATGAAGTGCCTTCAACGAGTCGAGGATTTCAACAAGCTGCGCTTTCTGCTGCTCGGCTCCCGCTGCATCAGCGGCAGGCTTCCGCGGCCAGTCGAGATTCTCTATTGTGGTGAGCCACACGGCACGATACTCATATTTTGGCGGCACAACACCTTGCGCCGCCGATGAGAGTGCCTTAAAAAGGCAAAGTATAATAAATACGACACTTGTCACTCTTTTCATCTTCACACGAATCAAAAACAATCACAAAAACAGTTACAGGCAAGAGAAGAGCATCATGCTTGCTTTAATGCCGTCCCGAACCGCATCATATTTTCATGCGTTAAGCACAAAGATACATTTTTTCTCTGTTTTTATAATAAGGTTTCCGATTATTTTGTAACTTTGTATGTTCGGAAAAACAGAAAGCACCCTTTGAGGGTTGCATTTATTTAGAGATAATACATCAATTCATAAATTATTGCGTTATGACAAAAGCAAAAAAATTCATCACTTGTGACGGAAACCAGGCGGCAGCACATATCGCCTATATGTTTTCCGAGGTAGCAGCTATCTACCCTATCACTCCGTCGTCAACAATGGCTGAATATGTTGATGAGTGGGCAGCACAAGGCCGCAAGAACCTCTTCGGCGAGACCGTATCTGTACAGGAAATGCAGTCAGAGGGCGGCGCAGTAGGAGCACTCCACGGCTCATTGCAGGCCGGTGCCTTGACCAACACATTCACCGCTTCGCAGGGTCTGTTGCTGATGATTCCTAACATGTACAAGATTGCCGGCGAGAAATTGCCTACAGTATTCCATGTTTCGGCACGTTCTTTGGCCGGTAACTCACTCAGTATCTTCGGTGACCACATGGACGTTATGGCATGTCGTCAGACAGGTTTCGCAATGCTCTGCGAGGGTTCGGTACAGGAGGTTATGGACCTTGCAGCCGTAGCACACCTGTCTACACTCAGGAGCCGCATACCGTTCCTGAACTTCTTTGACGGATTCCGTACATCACACGAGATACAGAAGATTGAGCTCATCGAGCAGGAGGAGATTGCTCCACTCGTTGACTGGGATGCTATCCAGCAGTTCCGCGACAGAGCATTGAGCCCATACTCACCTGTTGTACGCGGTACAGCCGAGAACCCCGAGACATTCTTCACACACAAGGAGAGCGAGAACCCATTCTACAATGCTGTTCCCGACATCGTTGCCGACTACATGAAGGAGATCTCTGCCATCACAGGCCGCAACTATGCTCCTTTCACATACTATGGCGCCGAGGATGCCGACCGCGTAATCATCGTTATGGGTTCTGCAACAGAGGCTGTAAAGGAGGCTATCGACTACATGACAGAAAGAGGCGAGAAGGTGGGTTTGGTAAGCGTACACCTCTACCGTCCGTTCTCAGTGAAGTATCTTGCTGCTGTAATGCCTAAGACAGTGAAGCGCATTGCTGTGCTTGACCGCACAAAGGAGCCCGGAAGCAACGGTGAGCCTTTGTACCTTGACGTTGTCGAGGCGTTCACAAACACTCCTGAGCTCAAGGCAATTGACCCCATCATCGTAGGCGGCCGCTTCGGTTTGAGTTCAAACGACACAACACCAGCCATCATCATGGGTGTTTACGAGAATCTTGCATTGCCTACTCCAAAGAACCACTTCACATTGGGTATCGTGGACGACGTAACATTCCTCTCTTTGCCACAGAAGGAGGAGATTGCAGTTGTTGACGGCATGTTCGAGGCAAAGTTCTACGGCCTTGGTGCTGACGGTACTGTAGGTGCAAACAAGAACTCTGTAAAGATTATCGGTGACAACACAAAGAAGCATTGCCAGGCATACTTCTCTTACGACTCAAAGAAGTCGGGCGGTTTCACATGTTCACACTTGCGTTTCGGTGACAAGCCTATCCGCAGCACATACCTGGTGAACACTCCGAACTTCGTTGCTTGCCACGTTCAGGCTTACCTGCGCATGTACGATGTTACACGCGGTTTGCAGAAGGGCGGTACATTCCTCCTCAACACAGTATGGGAGGGCGATGAGCTCGCAGCGAACCTGCCTAACAACGTAAAGAAGTATTTCGCAGACAACAATATCACGGTATACTATATCAACGCAACAAAGATTGCCCAGGAGATCGGTCTCGGCAACCGCACAAACACCATTCTCCAGAGTGCATTCTTCCGCATCACACAGGTTATCCCTGTAACACTTGCTGTAGAGCAGATGAAGAAGTTCATCGTTAAGTCTTACGGCAAGAAGGGTCAGGATGTCGTTGACAAGAACTACGCAGCCGTTGACCGCGGTGGCGAGTACCGCCAGTTGGCTATCGATCCTAACTGGTCTAAGCTCCCCGCAGACGTTGAGGAGAACAGGAACGAGCCTGAGTTCATCACAAAGATTGTACGTCCTATCAATGCACAGAAGGGTGCGCAGCTCCCTGTTTCAGCATTCAAGGGACTTGAGGACGGTACATGGCCTGTAGGTACATCGGCATACGAGAAGCGCGGTGTGAGTGCATTCGTTCCAAAGTGGAATGCCGAGAACTGTATACAGTGTAACCGCTGTGCATTCGTATGTCCTCACGCAGCTATCCGTCCATTCGTAATGGATGAGGCCGAGGCAGCAGGCATCAATGCCGACAAGATTGAGATGAAGGCTCCTGCAGCGATGAAGGGCATGCAGTTCAGAATCCAGGTGAGCGTACTCGACTGCTTGGGTTGCGGTAACTGTGCTGACGTCTGTCCGGGTCATCCGAAGACAGGCAAGGCCCTCACAATGGTTTCTCTTGAGGAAGAGAGAGCCGAGGCTGCAAACTGGGATTACTGCGTGAAGAACGTGAAGAGCAAGCAGTCGCTTGTTGACGTAAAGAGCAACCCGAAGAACTCACAGTTCGCTACACCGCTCTTTGAGTTCTCTGGTGCATGTTCAGGCTGTGGTGAGACACCATACGTAAAGCTCCTTACACAGCTCTTCGGCGACCGTCAGGTAATTGCCAATGCAACAGGATGTTCTTCAATCTACACAGCATCTGTTCCTTCAACACCATACACCACAAACGAGAAGGGTCAGGGCCCGGCATGGGGTAACTCATTGTTCGAGGACTTCTGCGAATTCGGTTTGGGTATGAAGCTTGCCGAGAAGAAGATGCGTTCACGCCTTGAAAGACTGCTCACCGAGATCCAGACATACCGCAGCTGCCCTGAGGATATGAAGGAGCTTGCACAGAAGTGGATTGACAACAAGGAGAACGCCGAGGTTACAAAGGAGATTACTCCTGCTATCATCAAGGCTTGCGAGGAGTACGAGAGCGACACAAGCGAGCAGATCCTTGCTATCAAGCAGTATCTTGTAAAGCGTTCACAGTGGATTATCGGTGGTGACGGTGCTTCATACGATATCGGTTACGGCGGTCTCGACCACGTGATTGCATCGGGTGAGGATGTAAACATTCTTGTTCTTGACACCGAGGTATATTCAAATACAGGCGGTCAGTCTTCAAAGGCAACTCCTCTGGGTGCTATCGCCAAGTTCGCTGCTGCCGGTAAGCGCATCCGCAAGAAGGACCTTGGTATGATTGCCACAACATACGGTTACGTATACGTTGCACAGATTGCCATGAGCGCAAGCTACGACCAGTGCTTGAAGGCTATCCGCGAGGCTGAGGCTTATCCGGGTCCATCACTCGTGATTGCATACGCTCCATGTATCAACCACGGTATCAAGAAGGGTATGGGCAAGTCACAGGCCGAGCAGGCTGCTGCCGTTGAGTGCGGTTACTGGCACTTGTGGCGTTACAACCCTGCACTCGAGGAGGAGGGCAAGAACCCATTCACACTCGACAGCAAGGAGCCACAGTGGGAGAAGTTCCAGGATTTCCTCCAGGGCGAGGTACGTTACGCTTCACTAGCAAAGCAGTTCCCGGCTGAGGCACATGAGCTGTTCGAGGCTGCAGAAGGCATGGCAAAGAAGCGCTATGCAAGCTACCAGCGTATGGCTAAACTTGACTGGAGCAAGGAAGAGACAGCTGAGTAATATGGCTTAAACCTTAAATAACTGATTAGAGGCACGCAATCGCGTGCCTCTAATTTTTGTAATAATATAGATGTTGTCCAAAACGTATCATGTCATGTTGAACGAAGTGAAACATCTCGCAAAATTGCTGGCAGGTTCTGTGAGAGATCCTTGACTTTGGCCCCTCCGGGCGTCGACCGTTGGTTCGCATAGCTCAGGATGACACCATCGCAGTAGATATTTGCATAGATGGACAACTACTATATTATTGCCCTAATTTTTGTAATTAATAAAATCTTTAGGGTCATTAGGGAGCAAACACAAAACTTTAACCCGTTAAATGTTACACATTACACCTTAAACATTACCCATAACACAATACCCCATTTGAACCAACCGCCCACCGGCATTGTTATCAAAACATGTTTCAATTAACCATTAAATAAAGGATAACTATGTCTACATTAACAAAAAGTGTAAAGTTGGGCGTTGCCACATTGGCAATCATGAACGTGACTGCCGTGGTATCGTTACGTGGGTTGCCTGCCGAAGCGGAATATGGCATCAGCTCGGCATTCTACTACCTGTTCGCAGCCCTTGTGTTCCTCATCCCCACATCATTCGTAGCCGCGGAATTAGCGGCAATGTTCCAGGACAAGCAAGGCGGTGTGTTCCGCTGGGTTGGCGAGGCTTTCGGCAAAAGGACAGGCTTCCTTGCCATCTGGTTGCAGTGGGTGGAGAGTACCATCTGGTACCCGACAGTGCTTACCTTCGGTGCTGTATCACTCGCATTCATCGGAACGGACAGTGCTGCCGACATGTCGCTCGCCTCGAACAAGTTCTACACCCTTGTCGTGGTGCTTGCCATCTACTGGGCCGCGACATTCATCTCGCTGAAGGGCCTCGACTGGGTGAGCAAGGTAGCAAAAATAGGCGGTCTCGTGGGTACAATCATCCCGGCCGGCCTGCTGGTGTTGCTGGCAATCATATACCTTATCGGCGGCGGCAAGTCACAGATGGATTTCGGCGGCAGTTTCTTCCCAGACATCACCAAACTTGACAATCTTGTCCTTGCGTCTGGCATATTCCTCTTCTACGCAGGAATGGAGATGACCGGAATACACGTCAAGGACATGGAGAACCCGAGCCGTAACTATCCCCGGGCAGTATTCATGGGTGCCATAATAACCGTACTCATTTTTGTATTGGGCACCTTTGCCTTGGGTATTGTGATTCCACAGAAAGATATAAACCTGACACAAAGCCTGCTTGTCGGCTTTGACAACTACTTCAAGTTCGTCGGAGCATCGTGGCTTTCACCTGTCATTGCCGTAGCGCTCGCCTTCGGAGTGCTTGCAGGAGTGCTCACTTGGGTATCGGGACCATCAAAAGGTATCTTTGCCGTAGGCAAGGCAGGCTACCTGCCACCATTCATGCAGAAGAGCAATAAGATTGGCGTGCAGAAGAATATCCTGCTCATACAGGGTGCGCTTGTAACAGTGCTGAGCCTTCTGTTTGTAATAATGCCATCGGTACAGAGTTTCTACCAGATTCTGTCACAGCTGACCGTGCTCCTTTATCTTATAATGTATCTGTTGATGTTCGCCGCAGCAATCTATTTGCGCTACAACATGAAGGATGCTCCACGTCCGTTCCGCCTGGGCAAGAGCGGCAATGCCGTGATGTGGATTGTCAGCGGAGTAGGATTTTTAGGCAGCCTCCTGGCATTTGTACTCAGTTTTATTCCTCCTGCACAGATTGCAGTGGGCAGCAACACGGTGTGGTATGCAGTGCTGTTCATCGGATGTATCATTGTCGTCGGAGCACCGTTTGTAATCTATGCAATGCGCAAACCGAGTTGGGTGGACAAGGATTCACAATTCGAGCCGTTCCATTGGGAGTAAAGAGAAAAAGAGACCGCTTGGTCTCTTTTTCTCTTTACTCCCAATGATTATTGCAGGCAAAAATTATCGGCCTGCCAGCTGAGCAATGGTCACGCGTAGTACGGACGCAGTTCGTGCCGCGTGGGTTGCGGTTGCAAAGCAACAGTTGCAGGTCAATGATAAAAAAACAAGATTGCAATGGTCACGCGTAGCACGGACGGAGTTCGTACAGCGTGGGTTGCGGTTGCAAAGCAACAGTTGGCAGGTCAATGATAAGAATCTTTTTTACTGAAACATCAAGACAACAGCGTACTGTTGTCTTTTTTTGCTATCTTAGCACAAAATCGTGATTTCCATGAAAAACATACTACCGGCACTCATAACATTATTGCTATTTTCGTGCAACACACCAAAGGAGGGAAATACCGACTATGCGTCGCTTGTAAACCCGCTTATAGGTACTGACTACAAGGGTAACGTATACCCCGGTGCACAGGCACCATTCGGAATGGTACAGTTGAGCCCCGACAACGGACAGCCCGGATGGGACTGGATTGCAGGATATTTCTACCCCGACAGCACCATTGCCGGGTTCAGCCATACGCACCTGAGCGGCACCGGAGCCGGCGACCTCTACGACATCAGCTTTATGCCGGTAACCTACCCTCTGAAGGTCGCCGATGCTCCATTGGGCGTACACTCTATGTTCAGCCATGAGCGCGAGGAGTGCGAGGCCGGATATTACAAGGTACACCTTGATAGCTACGGCATTGATGTTGAGCTCACCGCCACAGAGCGTTGCGGCATCCAACGCTACACCTACCCCACCGACACCGCCACGGTGTTGATAAACCTTGGCAAGGCAACCAACTGGGACGCGACAACAGAGACTTACATAACAAAAGTAGACGACTACACCATTGAGGGTTACCGTTACTCCAACGGCTGGGCACGCAAGCAGCAGGTATACTTCCGTACACGTTTCTCGCACCCCATAGCCACGATGCAGTGCGACAGCATAAGAATACATGCAGGCACTGAGACAAAGAAGGTTGCCGGCACCACACGGTTCACCTTCGCATTAGACAATGACAGGCAGCTGACGGTGGTGACAGCACTGTCGGGCACAGGCCTTGAGGGAGCAGAGAAGAACCTCGCTGCCGAAGCTCCGGACAACAATTTTGACAAATTCTTGAAAAAGACACAGGACGATTGGAACAGCCGCCTGTCGCGCATAAAGGTAAAAGGCGGAACACATGACGAGCAGGTATGTTTCTACACCGCGCTCTATCGCACCATGATTGCCCCCACACTCTATTGCGACGTTGACGGCACATACCGCGGTGCCGACGGCAAGAACCACAAGGCCGACGGTTGGGAGAACTACTCTACGTTCTCGCTGTGGGATACCTTCCGCGCCGCGCATCCGCTCTTCACGCTGACAACGCCTGAACGCGTAGACGACATGGTAAATTCGTTCATCGCCTTTTACGGAGAGCACGGTCGCCTGCCTGTGTGGAACATGTGGGGCAGCGAGACAGACATGATGATAGGCTACCACTCGGTACCCGTCATTGCCGAGGCTTACCTCAAAGGCTTCAGAGGTTTTGACGCAGAGAAGGCACTCGCAGCATGTGTGGCCACTGCCAACAGCGATGAGTACCGTGGCATAGGGCTTTACAAGAATTTGGGGTATGTCCCATACGATGTTGTAGACCCTTATAACGCCGACAACTGGGCAATGTCGCGCACGCTGGAATATGCGTACGACGACTACTGCATTGCCCGCATGGCCGAGGCCATGGGACACGACAGCATCGCCACGGAGTTCTACCGCCGTGCAGGCAACTGGCGCAATCAGTATAACCCCGCCACCACATTCATGCAGCCACGCGACAGCAAGGGAGAATTCCAACCCGGCTTCAACCCCGACGAGTATACCCCACACATCTGCGAGAGCAATGCTTGGCACTATATGTGGAGCGTTCAGCACGACATTGACGGCCTCATAAATCACATGGGCAAGGAGATATTCGTGCAGAAGCTCGACAGCATGTTTACCTACTCCCCAGCCGAGAATGCCGACCTGCCCATCTTCAGCACCGGAATGATTGGCCAATATGCCCACGGAAACGAGCCGAGCCATCATGTGGCGTATCTGTTCAACAAGACAGGTGAACCCGAAAAGACACAGAAATATGTAACGCAGATTATGCGTGAGATGTACCGCAACACCCCCGACGGCCTTTGCGGCAACGAGGACTGCGGACAGATGTCGGCCTGGTACATCTTCTCGGCAATGGGCTTCTACCCTGTTGACCCCGTGAGCGGAGAATATGAGCTTGGAGTACCGCTTTTCGATGAAGTGAGCATTGAATTGCCGGACGGAAAGACATTCACAATATTGTGTCATACTGAGCGTAGCGAAGAATCTCAAAATGAGCACAACGCAAAAGCACTATGTCATTCTGAACGTAGTGAAGAATCTCCAAAAAGCCACACCCAAGAAACTGCAAGAGATTCTTCAGTCGCTACGTTCCTTCAGAATGACACTGCCCGCTATCGTAAGGCCTACCTAAACGGCAAGAGAGTGGAAGGAACCACAATCACCCACAGCGACATAATAAGTGGCGGAGTGCTGGATTTCAGATAAGCACAAGAAGTACAACCTTAAAATGCCGTGGTTCACTGAACCACGGCATTTTAAACATTCAGCACAGATCAATGCGTCTCACCACCCTCGACCTTGTAAGCACCAGGATAGACAAGCAATACGCTGGTATTCTGATAGTCGCGTTGCAGCTGCACAAAGATGTGGTCGTGCGACGGGCGGAAGGAGATTGAGCCCCTGCGTGCGCTGACGATGATGAGCAGATGGTCGTCGTGTATTATAGTGGCAAGGCGCTTTAGGTCGTTGCCGCCGTCGGTCTCGAAGAACTGCGCATCAACAGGGTCATAGTTCTTGAGCATGTGCTGTATTTTCGCCATTGTATCGGGGTGACCATGATACATTATCTTGCAGTCGAGGCCGCTTGCCATGCGTGCAGTCTCCTCTACCCAATAGGAGAAGCCTGCCTCATACTCGGCCTTTGCAGGGAATGTTATATGTATTGTACGTACCGTGTTCAACGGAATATTCACTCTTGCCATGACAACCTGACAATCGAGGGCATTGAGAACCTCGGGCAACACACCACCCAAGAAACTGTCGTTGGCAGTCTCTTTCTGGTGGAATCCCACGATAAGTTCGCGGTAATCGTTCTCCTTGACCTCATGGATGATACCGTGTGCAAGGTTGGTTGTAAGGCGCACCTTGGTAAGCAACGGCACATTCACCGAAGCTGCGATATCTGCCGCGGCATCGAGCACCTTTGCACCACGTTGCTGCAGTTTCTTGTCCTCATCGAGCACAACAGTAATCGCCGAAAGGGGTATTTTGCTGTTCTCCTTACGTACAAGCAGTGCAAGGTCCATGAGCTTATCCACTGCCGCAGGGTTGGCAAGGGCAAGCAGAGTCTTCTTTGAGTCGAGTGGCGCAGGCTTTGCCAAGCGGTCACTGGCAACGACGAGCTTGCGCGAAGCCCTGTCGGAGACAATAGAACTCACAATACATGTGACAAGGATGAGCAGGATTGTACCGTTGAGCACATCCTCGTTGAGAAGACGCGAGCCGTCGGAGAGTATTATGCCGTGACCGACAATTGCAGCAGCAAGGGTCGCCGCTGCCTGCGAGGTGCTGAGACCGAACATAAGGCTCCTTTCATCAGCCGACATACGGTAGGACTTTGCAACAATGAACGATGCAATCCACTTGCCCGACAATGCTGTCACAACCATAACGGTAGCCACCATAAGAGAACCGCCGCCATTGAAGAGCACGCTAACATCAATCATCATACCCACACCTATGAGGAAATAAGGGATAAAGATTGCGTTGCCCACAAAATCGATACGTCGCATAAGTGGCGAAGAGTGAGGGATAAGACGGTTGAGGACAAGACCGGTGATGAAGGCACCGAGAATACCCTCCATTCCTGCAATCTCCATCATACCCGCACCAAGGAAAAGCATCGCCAACACAAAAATGTATTGTATAACGCTGTCATTGTATGTACGGAAGAAATATCGCGCAATGCGGGGGAAAAGGAATATTATCACTCCCACGATGGCAAGCAGCTTGACAAGCATCCACACCACAAACCACACGCTGGCCTCACCGGTGAATGTTCCGGCCACCACGGCAAGCACAAAAAGGGTGAGAGTGTCGGTGATTATTGTTCCGCCTACGACAAAGTTCACACAACGCAGGCGCGATAGACCATACCTTGCCACTATGGGATATGATATCAGCGTATATGAAGCATACATACTGGCCAACAGCACCGAAGCAATGACACTGAAGCCCAGGATAAAGATGTTGCTTATCATACCCAACGCAATGGGAATGGAAAAGACCGCCAAACCCATGAACAGCGCGCCGCCCTTGGCCTGCTTCATCTCCTGCATGTTTATCTCAAGGCTGGCAAGGAACATAATGTAGTAAAGACCCACCTTACCGAAGAGCTCGAAGCTGTCATCGCGTACCAGAATGTTCAGTCCTTTGGGACCGATGAGCAGACCTGCCAGAATCATACCTATGATATGAGGCATCCTGAGTTTGTTGAAAATCAGGGGGGCAAAGAGTACAATGCACAACACACCCAAGAATATCCACGTAGGGTCTGTCACCGGAAATATCGAACTGAAATTCATCATCTTCTAATTTTACCAAGAGTATGTAACACCAAGAGTCATAAGCTCCTTTATCTGCCAATAACCGTACTCGTCATCATAGAGGCGAGGAGCGCTGTCGTCAAAACGCGCGTGAAGACTCAATGATGCTGTCAGATAACGGTTCAACGACACATCAAAACTGTTCTCCCACTGAAAGAATGTACGTGCATAGTTGGTGTAAAGTTCGGCACGCGAATACCACTCCACAAGCTTCATTATCTTCTGGCGTGGTACTGTAACGATGAACTGCGTACCGAAGTCCTCCTTGTGGTGGCGTCCTTCACGTATTCCGTAACGGGATGTCAAGTCACCATAACGCACGAATCTGTAGTTGTAGGCCGACAATGGAGCGCAGAATATCTCCATTCTGAACTTTTTCCAAGTGGGCTTGTAGTTGATACCGACGGAAAAGTTGGCATCGAACGGAGCCATGAAATTAGACACAAAATCCGGGTTGTTTGTGGGGTAGTTGGGTAACGACTGGCTTTCGAGCTTCACCTTCATGGTGATATCTAAGTTCTTAACCATCTTGTAACCGAGTGTAGACTCTATGCGCAGACGGTCGGTATTTGTCTTGAAGCTATGGAGGGTATCGGCTTTCGTTGTCGCAAAGCCCAAATCAACGTCAAAATGCGTTCTGAAAGTGATTCTGTCCTTATCGTCATAGTTCAGGTCAAAATCGAATTGTCCTAACATTGTCTTGTTGCTCTCACCACCCTGAAACCAGTTGCCCGACACATAGTTCTGCGTGAATTTAAGCTCCACACGGCCCGATGTCGACCAGTAGTTGGGCTTGACTACAGTAGTCTTCATGCCGCCGGCAACATTCTCCGGGATATCCACCCTTGCATTCGCCATTTCCAATGCAGGTTTCTCCTCTACCGACACTCCTTCGAGAGTCTTCTCCTGCATCAGTTCATCCTCGGTCATTGCAATCTTCTCGGGATGTGTGCAGTACATATCAAGCAACAATTTGTCGATGACCGCCGAACGTTTCTCGTCCATCGCAACCATTTCGCTGTCTGAATTTTCATCGTCTTCGGTCTTCGCACAAGCCTTGTTCAGCACCGAATTGTAGAGAACAGGTGCGGAGAAAAGCCTTGAGTAAACCGGGTTCGATTTTTCCTCGTCATAATTCTCTTCGACATTGTTCGACTCCTGAACAAGGGCGTCAATGCCCTTATTGAAGAACTTATACACCGAACTTTTCTGAGACATTGCCGAGAAGGCAACAAAAGAGAACAATAGTAATAGGCTTAATCTGGTTTTCATTATAACAACTCCTGTAATTTTGATTGCAAAAGGAACAAATCCTTTATTTAAGGATGCAAAGATAACATTTTTTAATTATTACTGATAATAAAGCAAGGATTTTGCACGCGCGCACAAAGGGGGCAAGCAAAAATATGGCTTTTTTACAATGCTTTACAATTATTTTTTGTAACTTTGCGCGCAATTGTCGAATTTAACCGAAAAAGATATTTTTTATACTATGGACAAAAGAAGTATCATTGCATACATACTCATAGGTATAGTTCTCGTAACCTATTTCCAATACAGCCAGCCATCGGAGGAGCAGATAAAGGCGCAGAGAGAGTTGGCCGAAGCAAACAGAAGGGAAGAGCTCAAGAAAGACAGCATCGCAAAGGCCGATGATGCCAAGTTCCTTGCGCAGATTGACGACAACAGCAGCCTCTTCTACAATGTGCTCAAGGGAGAGAACAAGAACGTGACGATACAGAACGAGAAGATGAAGGTGGACATCTCCACTTATGGAGGACGCATCGCATCGGTAACCCTCAAGGACTATAACGACCAGAACGGCGAGAATATCGTAATCTTCGACAGCAAGGACAAGATAAACGTGACAGAGAGCAACAAGGAGCTCAATGGAAGCAACACCATAAACTTCTTCTTCAAGAGCAACCTTGCCGACAGGAATATCAATACAAACGAGTTGTTCTTTACACCGGTAAATGTTACGGACAGTTCTGTTGTGATGCGTCTTGACTTCAAGAAAGACGGCCGATACATCGATTTTGAGTATGCGCTCAAGGGCAACAGCCAGATGCTCGACCTCACAGTCACCGCACACAACATGAACGACGTCATCAGCGGCAACGAGACAAACATCACATGGAAGCAGTTCGTACGCCAGCTTGAGCCAGGCTATGAGTTCGAGCAGAGATTCTCAAGCCTCACCTACAAGCCTGCCAACGACGACTCGGACTACCTGAACGAGATGACCGACAAGGAGGAGAAGATTGAGGAGCCGCTCAAGTGGCTTGCATACAAGAACCAGTTCTTCTCGTCAATAATGATTGCCGGGGAGAGTTTCACAAATGCAGATGTAAAATCAGAGGTTATCCAGAAAGGTAAGGGTCTTCTGAAGAGATGTACATCGACAATGCAGACAGCATTTGACCCCACCGGTGCCGAGCCCACCAAGCTGCAGTTCTACTTCGGCCCCAACAAGTTCGACGTGCTCAAGGAGAGCAATGCGCTTGTACTCAACAACGATAATGACCCCGAGTTGCAGGAGATCATCTACTTCGGTTGGCCTATCGTGCGTTGGATCAACAGATTCTTCATCATGCCTCTGTTCGATATCCTGTCAGGCTTCGGTCTAAACATGGGACTCGTGCTCATACTGTTGACACTCATCGTAAAGGCTATCGTTTATCCTTTCACAAAGAAATCTTACGTCTCATCGGCCAAGATGCGCGCGCTCAAGCCGTACATTGACGAGATAAACGCAAAATACACAAAGCAGGAGGACGCACTCAAGAAGCAGCAGGAGGTAATGGGCCTTTACCAGAAGTACGGCGCAAGCCCAATGGGCGGTTGCTTGCCAATGCTCATACAGATGCCTGTATTCATTGCGCTCTTCAACTTCGTACCTAATGCCATTGCGTTGCGTCAGGAGAGTTTCCTTTGGGCACACGACCTTTCATCGTATGACGCCATCATCAGCTGGGGTACATACATCTGGCCCATCGGCGACCACTTGAGCCTTTTCTGCCTGTTGTTCTGCGTGACACAGATTCTCAACACATACTATACAAGCAAGATGCAGCCTAATATGGGCGGCAGCCCCGAGATGGAGCAGCAGCAGAAGATGATGCGCTGGATGATGTATATCATGCCTGTGATGTTCTTCTTCATGTTCAACGAATACTCATCAGGTCTCAACTTCTACTACTTTGTATCTACACTGGTGAGCGTATTCATATTCATCTATCTTAGAAAGGCCGTAAAGGAGGATGAACTGCTCAAGAAGATGGAAGCATACGCCGAGAAGAACAAGAGCAACCCAGCAAAGCAGGCCAACATGATGGCACGCCTTGAGGCGCTCCAGGAGCAGCAGAGAAAGCTTGTTGAGGAGAGAGAGAGAATGAAAAACGAGAGAAAGAATAAAAAATAAAGCATAATGGGACTTTTCGATTTTTTCAAGAAAAAACAGAATACCGAGCAGCGCATCGGCGGCATGGAGGATTTCATGACACTTATCCGCGTGTACTATCAGGCATCGATAGCCTCTAACGTAGGTATCACCAACATCGGCATGCTGCCCGACCTTGCGACATTCAAGCGTACACTCAAGGTGCCCACACAGAACAACAAGCTGGGCCTTGCCGAGCGTAGCCGTTGCAAGAAGATGATTGAGCAGCTGTACGGCATGAACGATGTCTTCTTCAAGGAGATAGATGCGTCAATCAAGAAGAACTGTAAGAAGATGCAGGATGTACAGCCGTTCCTGTTCGCATTCCAGGGATTCAACAATGACCTTATGATGCTTGTGGGCAACCTGATGAAGTGGAAATTCCGTGTTCCCGGTTTCATGCACAAGCTGTTGCACAGCATGACAGAAAAGATTATCGACGATATTCTCAAGAAGAACAACTGGAAGGACGAGGCTACATTCCGCACAGTATATTCGGTACGCAACTACAAGGAGAAGCTCGGCTTCTCACAGGAATGGATGACCGAGTATGTGTATAAGATTATCACACTCGCCAAGAAAGAGCCACGCAACAGCATGGAAGATGCTGAGAATAAGTGATACAACCTGAAGTATGAAAAGAGGAACTACACTGCAGTTGTTCCTCTTTTTCTTTTTACAGAAACCGCCTGCCGCCATTTTTCTTGGCAAAACGGCTGTATCTCCAACAGTTTTTCATACATTTGCAATATACGTAAACATTACACTCATGAAAAGATACAGCATCGCATTACTCCTATTCCTCATATCGTTGTGCGGCACTGCACAGGTAACAAACAATGCTATCAGTTTTGACAGAAACGGGCGCTTGTCATTGGGCATCATAGACAATGTCACTGCAACATCGGGTACAACCTTACAGTTGTGGATGAACCCGCATCATTGGATTCCGGGAGCAAACATAGTGACCTGGGGCGACGACCTCAACATACGACTGGGGGCTATAGGTGAGATTGTAATAAAAAGCTATGACGACACCATATCATTCACCGATGCAAACCTGACAACCGGGAATTGGGCGCATATAACCCTGTTACTAGACAGCAACAGCCTCAGCCTGCTTGTGAACAACACCAATGAGCAGAGCAACACCCTGTCAAAAGCATTCACTGCCCCGAGTACAGAGCCGTTGATGCTTGGCGGCGGTTTCCTTGGACGTATAGACGAAGTGCGTGTGTGGGACACCATCCTACCTGCCGACTACAACCGTTTCTGGAACAACACAATAGACAGTTTCAATCCACAGTGGGAACATCTTGCCGCATACTGGAAGTTCGACCAGACACGTCTTGCCATAAATGTATATGACTACAGCGGCAAGGGTCACAACGGTACATTCAGTACAAACGGCGTCGAGCGCGTTGCCGTTACGGACAATCCCAGATTCACATACCGCCGCAACCTTGCCTATGCCGATTGCAGCCGTTTCTTCGACCGTGGTGTGCAGCATGGACAATATCTCAAGAGCAATGTCATAAGCATGATTGGTGCGACAGCCCAAGCCGACGGTTCACTTAAATACAAGCAACCCGACAACAAGGGCATCATCACCGGCGGCAGCCACCTTGCCGAATACAATGGACGCTACGGAGTGCTTGACCTGAGCGGCGAAGGAGCGATGATGAATGTCGGCAAAGAGGCACTGATAGCCTACAACAACAGCACATACCTTGAGACAACATCAGCCTATACATTCATGACCTGGTTATCACTCGATAACTGGACACAGGGTGCATACCTCATTCAAAAAGAGAGCAACAGCAACAACGGTATCTCGTTGCGTTTGGGCAACATTCAAGGCGAGTTCATCCTGCGTTGCAATGGCATAGAGTTCAAATATGCCACAGCTGTAGAGCCCGGCAAATGGCATCATATAGGTTTCTCGACTAATTCGGCTACCCTTGGCAACGAGTTTGTCTTTATTGTTGACGATGCTACAGTCGCCCCCACCTACAGCCACACTACTGTTGCCACGACATCACTTGGCAATCTAAAAGCCACAGACTGCATCATTGGCAAAGGCATTGACGGCAAGCTCGACGAGACAATCACATGGTCACAGAAATTCGGCGCAGCCGACATAATGGCACAAGGAAGCACACCTGTTGAACCCGGCATTGGCAAGGCTATAACCGGAGCCTACTCACGCAGCGTCGACGGCCTGTGGAAATTCGACCTACCCGAGGACCTTGGCCGCGACAGCTACTCTACCCCCGAGTGGTTCAGAATGATAAAAGCCACATTCGACGGCTATGAGGGAGCACACGTGACCATCAGCATCGACAAGTGGTCCGATGAGTTCTTCACCAAGATAAACAACAACGCACAATACCGCGAAACACTTGCCAATGCAATATCGTCTATGGGCAACGAACCATTCCTTGACGGTGTTGACTACGATTTCGAGTGGAACAACAACTGGAGCGGCATCGGCACCCTGTGTCAGTTGGTACGCTCCAAACTACATGACGGCAAGATCCAGGCAGTATCGCCACACGAACTATACTACAATTTTCCCGTCGACAAGATGCAATATGTCGATTACTTCAACTTCCAGGACTACGGCCCCGCCAACAAGAACATATTCACATTCAACAACTACAAGAACTTCTTCACTAAGGCGAGAAATCACGGATACCCTGTAGAGAAGATTATGCTCTCATACGCGACCACCACCAGTGGAGCCATGTACAGCAACGGCAGCCGACCGGCAAACACACATCCCGAATTCTACCCCACAGGCTGGCGGTCAATGCCATATGAGACATTCACTTACACCCAGAACAGCTATGACGTGGGTGACGGGCTTACACGTTATTTCACAGGCATGGAGCAGGTGTGGTTGCGCAGTGAGTACATGAACAACAACGGTTGCGCCGGAATATTCTATTGGGATATGGGCAATGACACCCGCGACTGCAACGACCCACGTTCACTTGCTACGCACGCATCATTTGCCATAAACAGCAACGTACAAAGAATCGTTGAAAAAGTAGAGACTGCAGCCGAAGCCCCAGCGGAATATGAATATGAAGAGAGCACAACCGGATACTACCGCATACGCGGAGCCGCCAATGACCATGCGACACACTATCTGTACCAGAACGGCGATGAACTTTTTGCTGGCGACAAGGGAGGCGAGGTACGCAGCATCTTCTGCTTTGAAGAGACTGCAGAAACCAAGGCCTACTACCTGAAGGCCAATGATGGCCGCTACATACAAGACCGCAGCGGACTACAGACAAAGCAGTCCATATACCGCTTTGACACCATACCGGTATCATACAGCATCAAAGGAGAAGAATATGACTACCCCGAGGGGCACTACTGCCTTGAACAGACATACTACACCCCCGACAAACCCGATTTCACCGACGTACAGCGCTGTCTCAAATGCAACGGGAACAACGAGGGAGTATCCACATGGGGACCCTGGACTGCCGCATCGCATTGGGCCATAGAGCCTGTTTACGGTTACGAGATATACTCTGTCACTCTCACCGGTATCGAGGCCGTCACATGTCTCAAGCCAGGCTACACAGGAAGCAGCAAAATTCATGACGGTGGATTCATCGCCCTAAACGCCGGCGAAGAGATTGCTGCCGAGGAGATTGTTGCGACTTGCGGCAAAGAGATAACTGTCACCGTCAACAAGAGCGCAAAGAGCATTTCCGTTACGGATAGTGCCGTTTCAAGCATTGAAAACATCAAAGAGAACACACAGCACAAAGTAATATATGACATTACCGGCCGCAAGGTGCAGGAAATCACATCCCACGGAGTGTACATCATGAACGGCAAGAAATATATCAAGCGATAACGCTACATGGCATGAACACCGAGAAACACCCCTTACAACCTTTCCTGCCCGAGAATGCGAAGATTCTGATGCTCGGCAGTTTTCCACCGCCAAAGACAAGGTGGTCAATGGATTTTTTCTACCCTAACTGGATAAACGACATGTGGAGGATTTTCGGTATTATCTTCTTTGAGGATAAAGGGCACTTTGAGATGAAAGGCGAAAAGCGCTTCAACAAGGAACTGATTGTGGAGTTCTGCACCACAAAGGGTATAGCACTCTATGACACGGCGTGCGAGGTGCGCCGTCTTAAAGACAACGCATCGGACAAATTCCTTGAAATAGTCACCCCCACAGATATTCGTGCACTGCTGTCGTCGCTACCCCACTGCACAGCCATTGTAACAACAGGACAGAAGGCTACAGACGTGATTATTGAGACGTTCGGATGCGAAGAGCCCGCCGTTGGCACTTCAAGCAACATAAAATGTGGAGAAAAGGAGCTGCACTTCTGGCGTATGCCGTCAAGTTCCCGGGCATACCCGCTGGCGCTCGACAAAAAAGCATCTTCATACCGCAAGATGCTCTCGGACGAGAACATAAAGTAAACCACGACAGTGGTAATTAGGGACAAACAGCATATATTTGAGATAAACCTCGAATATGGACTGCACTCGCTGTAAAAAACATTCAAGCAAGCTTGATGTTTTTCGTTCGTTTGTTTATAATTTGCGGTAAACGCGAATATAGACTGCACTCGCTGTAAAAAACATTCAAGCAAGCTTGATGTTTTTCGCTCGTTTGTTTATATATTTGTCAAGACATTTATGCAAAACATTATAGAACCCCGAAACAATGAGAAATAGATTGACAGCACTTATCGCTTTAACCGTTACAATGTTGCACTGCACAGCCCTGACAGCACAGGAAGAAGCGGGTGCGACAAAAGCGGAATACGGCAACATTGTCGTTTATCTCGAGACTGCCACATGGGGGCAGGACTCCCCATACAACAGATTTTGCTTTACAAGCAATGGCAGCCAGGCTGTAACAGGTTGCGTACCCACTGCATACGCAATACTCATGCACTACCACAAGTGGCCTGACTGCGCAAATGAGAAGAAGGTATACCACTCAGGCACCGGCGAAAGCATGATGTTGGGTCACGAGTATGAATGGGATAATATGCTGTCAAGTTACAGTGATGAATATACCGAGGAGCAGGCCACAGCTGTTGCCACACTTATGCGAGACATCGGATACGCCTATCAAGTGGCATACGGAACAGGAAGCACCGATTCCGGAGCCGGAGGTGAGGGAGCAGGAAAACTGATCGATATTTTCAAGTACAAAAGCGAATCGCCAAGTACCTCGTCAGCAACAATGGCCACAAATAGAGACATATTGGCAAATGACAAACTCTGGATAGAGTATATCAAGCAGAGCCTTGATGCCGGATGTCCCATCCCTTACTCTTCGACAACCACAAGCGGCGGCCGCCACATATTCATTCTCGACGGATATACCGACAAGGACTATTTCCATTTCAACTGGGGTTGGAACGGACAAGGAAACGGCTGGTTCAAACTGAGCAGCATGAAACCCGATGCCTACAGCGACTATTCAAAGTCGCACAGGGCATATTTCATGCTCAAGCCCGATGCGGAGACAGCCACTATAAGTGTAAGCGTCAATGACGGCGATGGCGGTAAGGCGACAATAAACGGCAAGGAGGCGGCTACGGTAGCAATAGGTTCACTCATAACCCTTGTAGCCACCCCTAACGAAGGGTACTCATTTACCGGCTGGAGCCTAAACGGAGAGACAGTAAGTGAGGATGCCACATACAAGACAAAAGCGACAGGGCAAGCCGAGTATACTGCGAACTTCGAGAAGAGCGACACCGGAATAGAGGAGATGACTCAAGAAAGCAGGAACGTGATATACAACCTTCAGGGAAACAGGATTGAAAATATCACCCGCAAAGGAGTATACATCATAGACAACAAGTTGAGGCTGGTGAAATAATCCGCCAACCGGCGGGGAACTCCGTTGAAAAGAGAAATTTCCGTACAATCATGTAAATTTTGATGTAAATCTTTCACAAGTCGCAAAATTCTTTTATATTTGCGAGAAATCGCAGAAATACCGGACATAAGGTATGTATGCGGACAGATTGCTGTAATATGACCGAGAATGACAGAACAATAATGGCAACCTTCGAGGCGAAGCTCCACCGCTTGGTTTACGAATATACCCAAAAGGAGGAGGCTGTCAAGGAGTTGTCACGCAGACTTGAGGAGAAAGAGAACTCCCTTAAAGAATTGCAGTTGCGCTGTTCGGCACTCGAGAAGAGTTACAACGATTTGAAACAGGCCAGGATAATCACCCTTAGCAATGAAGGAATAGACGAAACTAAGGACAGGATATCAAGGCTGGTGCGTGAAATCGACCGTTGCATCGAGTCGCTAAAAAAATAACTACACAGTAGGCTTTGCAAATGGAAGATAGAGAACTTGGAATTAACCTTATAATAGACGGCACGTCATATCCGCTTACCGTAAAGGCGAGCGAGGAGCCCTACTACCGTAAGGCTGCTCACATAGTAAGCGACAAGCTGTCAATATACAAAGACCTGTTTATGGGCGAAGGTGGGGTGAGAGTCATGACAATGGTGGCCCTTGACATAGCATTTGACCTTATAAAGCATAACGACGAGGTAGGTTCTGCCGAGGTTATGCACAAGGTAAACGAACTCACACGTCTGATAGACAGCGCGCTGAAGGAAAAGAAGTAATTCCTGTCCTACACAGCAGTTTCACGCATTGCAATATTCTTGAAAGCCGGCACAAAATGGTGTACGGCCGCGAATATGGCGGTGCGTTTTATTATATATATAAACTTATAACTTATGGTAACATTAATCATTGGATTGGCAGCAGGAGCCGCGATAGGGTTCATTTGCCAATATCTGATAAACAGGTTCGGGCTCAAGGCAAAGCGCCAGCGCATAATAGACGACGCACACAAGGAGGCCGAAGTAATCAAGAAGAACAAGCTGCTGGAAGTAAAGGAGAAGTTCCTTAACAAGAAGGCTGAGCTTGAGAAAGAGATTTCACAGCGCAACAACAAGATTCAGCAGGCAGAACACCATCTGAAGCAGCGCGAGGTGCAGTTCAACCAGCGCAACGAGGATTTGCAGCGCCGCAAGAACGAGCTCGACACATTCAAGGACAACCTGGAGGCACAGAAAGGTGTCCTCGAGCGCCGTCAGGAGGAGCTTGACAAACTCCATGCACAGGAGCGCGAGAAACTTGAGGCCATCAGCGGCCTCTCGGCCGAGGAGGCAAAGGAGCGCCTTGTAGAGTCACTGAAGGAGGAGGCAAAGTCCCAGGCTGCATCCTACATCAACGACATCATCGACGATGCAAAGATGACAGCGAACAAGGAGGCAAAGAAGATTGTAATCCAGACCATCCAGCGCGTTGCCACAGAGACTGCAATCGAAAACTCGGTTACAGTATTCCACATTGACAATGACGAGATGAAGGGTCGTATCATCGGCCGTGAGGGACGCAATATCCGCGCACTTGAGGCCGCTACCGGCGTAGAGATTGTGGTTGACGACACTCCAGAGGCTATCGTGCTGAGCGCATTCGACCCTGTACGTCGTGAGATTGCACGCCTTGCACTGCATCAGCTCGTTGCCGACGGACGCATTCACCCGGCACGCATTGAGGAGGTTGTGGCAAAGGTAAAGAAACAGATTGAGGAAGAGATTATCGAGACCGGCAAGCGCACTACAATTGACCTTGGTATCCACGGCATGCACCCGGAACTCATACGTATCATCGGTAAGATGAAGTACCGTTCATCATACGGACAGAACCTGCTGCAGCACGCACGTGAGACAGCCAACCTGTGTGCCGTAATGGCCGCAGAGCTCGGTTTGAACCCGAAGAAAGCGAAACGTGCCGGACTCTTGCACGATATCGGCAAAGTACCCGATGAGGAGACCGAATTGCCACACGCAGAGTATGGTATGAAGATTGCCGAGAAGTACAAGGAGAAACCGGATATATGCAACGCCATCGGTGCTCACCACGACGAAGTTGAGATGACAAGCCTTATAGCACCTATCGTACAGGTGTGCGACGCCATTTCAGGTGCACGTCCCGGTGCCCGCCGTGAGATTGTAGAGGCATACATCAAGCGTCTGCACGACCTCGAGCAGCTTGCCATGTCTTACCCAGGCGTGACAAAGACATACGCCATTCAGGCAGGACGCGAGTTGCGCGTGATTGTCGGTGCCGACAAGATTGACGACAAGCAGACCGAGTTGCTGTCGGGCGAGATTGCCAAGAAGATTCAGGACGAGATGACCTACCCGGGACAGGTAAAGATTACAGTCATCCGCGAGACACGTGCCGTGAACTACGCACGATAATCCAAATTGATTACTGGGTGCCCCATTTCACTTTTGGGGCACCCATATTTGTTGGAGGGTTGAATAAAAAGAGCTCACCGGCAAAGTCTGGGGGTTAAGCAAAAAGTTGAGTGATTTAGGAAAAGAGAGTAACAAAGCGAAAATACTATT